>DASYSN010000293.1:0-4036 GCA_036003305.1 Thermoanaerobaculia bacterium | reverse complement strand
CGCTCGCCGGGTCATCTCGGCGGTCGGCGACGTCGACCGCGGCGACTCCGACTACATCCCGCTACGCCAGCTCTATGCGCGGTCGTTGTACAAAGACGAAGATCTCGTCGCGCCGCAGAAGTACGAACAGGCGGTGAAGGTTCTCGAGCGTGACTGCGACCTCGCCGACTCGACGGATGGCGAGACCCTCGGCCTGGCCGGCGCCATTTACAAGCGCCTCTGGGACCACACCGGCGGCCGGACGCATCTCGAACAGGCGCTTCGCTACTACCGGAAGGGACACGAGGCCACCGCGGACGCGGACGGCTGGCTCGGCGTGAACACGGCCTACGTGCTCGACCTGCTCGGCGTGCAGGAGCGCCGCGCCGGAGGAACTGATTCCGAGCAGCGCGCCGCTGCGCGATTCGGCGAAGCCGACGACGTCCGCCGGAACGTACTGGCGAAGCTCACAACCCCTCCGGCACAGCACAAGAACCCGTGGTACTTCAACGCGTCGGTCGCCGAGGCGCACTTCGGACTCGGACAATTCGACGAGGCCGAGCGCGTGCTGGCGCAGGCGTGGAGTGCCACCAAGACCTGGCGTGAAACGTTTGACGCGAACACGAACCGCAGGGCACAGCGCGAAACGACAGCGCGTCAGCTTGCCGCCATCGCGCGCATTCGATTCGTAGACGATGCCTACGACCGTGCCAGGAGCGTCGTGGCGAATGCTTTCGGCATCAGCGACCGCGCCGTCCGCGCTCTGTTCCGGGGCAAGATCGGTCTCGCGCTCTCCGGCGGCGGGTTCCGTGCGTCGTTGTTCCACATCGGCGTGCTGGCGAAGCTCGCCGAGCTCGACCTCCTCCGCGACGTCGAAGTCATCTCCTGCGTCTCCGGCGGCTCGATCATCGGCGCGCACTATTACATCGAACTGAAGAAGCGGCTCGAGAGCGGGAAGACGACACGCGACGATTACATCGAGCTCGTTCGCGACGTTGAGAAGAACTTCCGCGCCGGAGTGCAGAAGAACGTCCGCACCCGCATCGCCGCGTCGCCGCTGGCGGGACTGAAGATGGCCTGCCGCTCGGGCTACTCCCGCTCCGACCGCGTCGCCGAGCTTTACCAGCAGCACCTCTACGACCGAACGGCCTCGAACGGCAAGAAGGCCCCGCGTGCGATGTCAGAGCTGCTCGTCGAGCCGCAGGCCTTCCTGCCGGAAGTGGACGGCGACAAGTTCCATCCGAAGTACGACAACTGGCGGCTCGACGCGAAAGTGCCGATGCTCGTCCTCAACGCCACATCGCTGAACACCGGCCATAACTGGCAGTTCTCGGCCAAGCGGATGGGAGAGCCGCCGCACGCCATCAATGTCACGATCGACGCCATTCCGCGCTACCGTCGCGTCGAGCTCGGCGCGAAGGACGTCCCGGAAGCACACCGCGACATCCCGATCGCCAACGCGGTGGCGGCGTCGGCTTGCGTGCCCGCCCTCTTCGAGCCACTCGTCCTTCGCGGCCTTTATCCCGACCGCACCGTGCGTCTCGTAGACGGAGGAGTCCACGACAACCAGGGCCTGGCCAGCCTCCTCGAGCAGAACTGCCGCGTCATCCTCGCCAGCGACGCCAGCGGACAGATGAAAGAGACCGTCAATCCGGGCGGAAGCGTCTCCGGCGCCTTCGGCGGCTCGAACGGGATCCTGCAGGCGCGCGTGCGCGAGGCGCAATTCGATCAGCTCAGTGCGTTGCTGCGTGCCGAGGCGATCCAGGGAGCGATGTTCATCCATCTGACGAAAGAGCTCGACGCGCCGCCGGTCCCGTGGATCGGCGCAGAGTCGCAACGGGCCTACGCGAAACCACCCGACCAGACGTCCTATGGCGTCGACCGCGACATCCAGCTGAAGCTCGCCGCCGTGCGGACGGACCTCGATTCGTTCTCCGACGCCGAGGCCTTCGCGCTGATGGCCAGCGGCTACCTCATGACCGATCACGCGCTGCTACAGGAGGAGTGCACGCCGACGCTGACGCTCGCCGCCAATCCGGTCGAGTGGAGCTTTCTCAGCGCCGAAGCCGCCCTGCGGGGGCACGACGACGCGACCGAGCGTATGCGCGAGTTGCTCAGCGTCTCACACATAAAAGGCGGAAAGGTATGGCACCAACTCCGGCCGCTGAAAGTCCTCGGCTGGGCTCTGCTCGCCGCGCTCGTCTTCGGCGTCGGCGCCCTGGCGGTGCATTTCCACAACCAGCGGTTGCCGAGCGTCGGATTCGTGGCGATCGTCGCCGTTGTCCTCGCCGGGTGGGCGGGAACTCTCGCGTTTCTCGACCACAAGCAGATCTACCACAAGCGCATCACCGAAGTTGCCCTCGGCCTGGCGCTGGCGACGGTCATCTGTGCCGTCGCGTGGATTCACCTGGCGATCTTCGATCCCCTCTTTCTCCGGCACGGCCGCTGGCCGCGGAAGCCGAAGAAAGGCGTCGTGTTGGCCGGAGGAGCTGAGGCGGCGTAACCGCGCGGGGGTCACTCCGCCGGCGCGTACATGCGCTCGAACGACTCCCGCGCGACTGCGTAACCGTCGCCGCCGTCCGGCTCGTTGTAAACGAGGTAATCGCCCGGTTCGTAGTGCGTCGAGCCTTCTTTCGTCGGCACGTCGCCAGCCGCCGTCGCGACCTCCGCCCACACCGGCGTGGTCTTGACGTATGTGCCGGAGCCGGTGGCGCGGTATGTCCGCGCGAACGTCTCGCCGTCGACCGTGTAGACGTCGCCCTTGTTGTCGACGAGCCAGTCGCCGCGCTTGCACGTCTGCGTAGCGCCCCATTTCCGATACGTGAAGCCGTCGATGTCGAGATCGAGCTTCACGGCCACTACGGACTCGCTCGGCCGCTTGACGTACTTGCGCCTGGCCTTCGTCACTTCAACGCCTTCTTCAACTCCCGCAGCAACTTCTCCGCCTCCCCCACCCGCTCCAGCAAATTCGCGTCGCCGCGGTTCTTCATCAACTCAGTCCAGGGGTGGCGTTTGAGGGCGGCGGTGAGCTGCTGGATATCGCCGGCGAGCGTTCCCTTTTGCGGCTGCTCCGTGGGGAGAACGTCATCCAGCACGGCGTCGAGCTTTGCGCCGTCGACGAATCTCTGCTTCGCCACGGGATCGCGGAGCACGATGCGGAGCTTGCGGATGTCCTTCGAGTTGGTGATCTCGTTCTCATTCACCTTCTGGACGATCGTGTCGAGGATCGTCGGCGAGAGCAGGTTCTTGTTGATGTTCTTGATCTCGCGCGCCCAGGTGATCGAGGCGCCCGGTTCGGCGAGATTCGTGAGGCGTTCCGACAGCTCATAGATGTCGACCAGCTTGTCGAGATCGCGGACCGTGACGCCGAGAATGTTCGCGGCGCTGGCGCGGCCGACGATGTCGACGAGACCGTACGCCACCATCTCCTTCTCTTTCGCGTCCCACTCCTTCCGCTGGCGGTGGATGTAGATCCAGACGCGCAGCCGCTCGTCGTCGGTCAGCGTGCGGTCGGTGATCTCGACCGGGATCCGGCGGTACCCCTCTTTCTTCTGCGCCTCGACGAGCACCTTCGAGTTCGTCCAGCGGCGGTCGCCGTCGATGATGCGGAACTTGCCGTCCAGATCGGGGTGCGGCTCGACGAGCAGCGGCTCGAAGATGCCTTCATTCGCTTCGATCTGCCGCTGCAGCTCGAGATCCTCCTTCGGACCCATGCGCGGCTGGCGCTCGTTCGGGATGACGTCGTAGAGGTCGCGCGTGTCGCGGTAGGTGCGGAGGATCGTGCGTCCGAGACGGCGCTCCTGCCAAAGTGTTGGTGAGGCCACGGCCCGCACGCTCATCGCGTCACCCGGAACGCGGCGATCTTCCCGCCCTGCGTCTCGTCGCGCGATTCCTTGCTCGACTCGACGATCGCGCTGACGTCGCTGTCGATGTCGCGCAGCACCTGGCGGATGCGCGTCAGTACGGTGCCGCGCTTGCGCCAGACGAGATCGTGCGCGCGCTTCTCATCGACGTCGATCTGCAGTGCCTCGCTCGTCAACTCCGACGCCTCGGCCAG
>DASYSN010000292.1:0-13684 GCA_036003305.1 Thermoanaerobaculia bacterium | reverse complement strand
CAGGCGCTCGAGAAGGCGAACTATCAGACCCCGCCGCCGATCCCGTCGCGCAAGCGGGCGCTTCACCCGGTCGCCGACAAGACGACGTCGTACGGTCTCGACATTGCGGCGGCGCTGAAGAACGGGAAGGGGCTCGCGTGGGTTGCCGTGCAGAACGGCGAGCCGATCGCGCAATCGAAGGCGGAACAAGGCGCGACGACGCACGCCACGCTCGTCCAGGTCACGAACCTCGGGATCAACGTCAAAGACTCGCCGCAGAACACGCTCATCTTCGTCACGCGGCTCGACGACGGCGCGCCGGTCGCCGGCGCGAACGTCTCGATCCGCACGATGGACAACAACGTCTTCTGGAGCGGCAAGACCGACGCGGCGGGTCTCGCGCTCGCGCCGCATACCGATCTCCGTCGCGGCAAGAAGAATGAAGCCACGCAGGGCGAACGCGAAGAGAACTGGTGGCAGCTCGTCAGCGCGCTGAAGTTCGTCGCCATCGCGGAGAAGGACGGCGACACGGCGTACTGCGCCAGCAACTGGAACGAGGGCATCCAGCCGTACGACTTCGACTCGAACTTCAACCTCCAGGAGGCGGAGCCGGTACTCCGCGGCACCATCTTCACCGACCGCGGCGTCTACAAGCCGGGGGAGGAGATCCACGCGAAGGTCGTTCTCCGGACCGACACGCCAATCGGCATCGAGCTTCTTCCCGCCGGGACGAAGGTCGACATCGTGACGACAGACTCGCGCAATCAGCAGGTCGACACCCGCACGGTCACCCTCGGCGAGTGGAGCAGCGGCGAATGGACCTGGACGATTCCGAACGACGCCTCGCTCGGTGAGTACTACGTCCGTGCCACGGTCGCGAATCAGCGCCTGACCGCGGAGGGCAACTACCTCGTCGCGGCGTACCGCCGTCCCGAGTTCCGCGTCGACGTCACGCTGAACGCTCCGACGTCGATCACCGGCACGAAGCTGAACGGGAAGATCGTCGGCCGCTATCTCTTCGGCGCGCCGATGTCGCGCCGTCCGGTGGCGTGGACGTATACGAGAGAGCGCCTCTTCGACGTTCCGGCGGCGATCGAAGACCGCTACGGCGACCACTACAACTTCCTTCAGTACGACCGTGCCGGAACCGAGACCGTGTCGTCGAAGGAGACGAAGATCGACGCGAACGGCGAGTTGAAGCTCTCGCTCGACACGCCGGTCGACGCCGGCGCGCCGTACACCTACACGCTCGAAGGCGAGGTCACGGATGTCTCGCGCCAGAAGATCGCGGGACGCGCGTCGTTCCGCGTCGATCCGGCGCCCTGGTACATCGGCGTCAAGACGCCTCCCTACTTCGCCGACGCGGCGGCCGGCATCGACACCGACGTCATCGCCGCGGCGCTCGACGGCACGCTCGTCCCGAACGTCACCGTGACGCTCGACCTGACCGAGATCCAGTGGAACAGCGTCCGGCGCGCCGAGGGCAATGGCTTCTACACCTGGGACACGGAGCGCAAGGAAGTGCCGGCGGGATCGTTCACCGTCAGGACCGCCGCACAGGCGGCGCCGTTGCACATCCCGCTGCCGAAGGGCGGCGAGTATCGCCTCATCGCGACGGCGAAAGACGCCGCGGGCCACGTCACCACGACCCGCGCTGACTTCTACGCGGTCGGCGGCGGCTACACGGCGTGGGAACGCTACGACCACAACCGCATCGACCTCGTACCGGAGAAGAAGACCTGGAAGCCGGGCGAGACCGCGCGAATCATGGTCAAGTCGCCGTGGGAACACGCGACGGCGCTGCTGACGACCGAGCGCGAAGGCGTCCGGACGTGGAAACAGTTCGAGCTGACCTCGACGCAGCAGACGGTGACCATCCCGATCACCGAGAAAGACATCCCGAACGTCTTCGTCTCGGTGCTGCTCGTGAAGGGCCGCAGCAAGGATGCGGTCACCGAGGACGCAAGCGATCCGGGCAAGCCGACGTTCCGGCTCGGCTACACGGAGCTGAAGGTCATCGACGCGGCGAAGCGGCTGAAGGTCGAAGTCAAAGCGAACCGCGACGAGTACCGCCCCGCGACCAAGGCAAAGATCGACGTGAACGTCCGCGACGCCAGCGGCGCGCCGTCACGCAGCGAGGTCACGTTGTGGGCGGTCGACTACGGTGTGCTGTCGCTGACGAATTACCACGCGCCGGACGTGATCGACAGCATCTACCTCGAGAAGGCGCTGCAGGTCCTCAACGACGACTCGCGGCAGAAGATCATCAGCCGCCGCGTCATCACGCCGAAGGGGGCGGGCGAGGGCGGCGGCGGCGGTCGGGACGCGGGGCCGGGCGTCGTACGCCGCGACTTCCGCGTGCTCGCGTTCTGGGTCGGCTCGCTCACGACCGACAAGAAGGGACACGCTCACACCGAGATCACGCTCCCCGAGTCGCTGACGACGTATCGCATCATGGCGGTGGCGGGCGACAAAATCTCGCGCTTCGGCGCGGGGCAGAGCGAGATCCACATCAACAAGCCGCTGCTCCTGACGCAGACGTTCCCGCGCTTCCTCGCCGTCGGCGACAAGGCGTTCTTCGGCGCGGTGGTGCACAGCCAGCTCAAACAGGCGGGCAACGCGACCGTCACGATCAAGTCGCTCGATCCGAGCGTGCTCCGCTTCGACGGTACGTCGACCGCCCAGACGCAGGTCGCCGCGCAGGGATCGGCGGAAGTCCGCTTCAACGCGACGGCGCTCGCGGTCGGAAGCGCGCGGGTGCAGGTGAGCGTCTCGATGAACGGCGAGACCGATGCATTCGAAGACGTCATCCCGGTCCGCATCCTCGTCTCGCCGGAGACGGTCGCCGCGTACGGCGAAGCGAAGCCGGACGCGAAGGAGATGCTGGAGATTCCGTCCGGCGTCGTTCCCGACTTCGGTGGACTCCACCTCGATCTCTCGTCCACGATGATGGTCGGCCTCGGCGAAGGGGCGCGCTATCTCGTTGAGTATCCGTACGGCTGCGCGGAGCAGCGCTCGTCGACGCTCCAGGGCCTCATGCTCATCGGCGACCTCGGCGACGCGTTCAAGCTCCCCGGCGTCGATGCCGCGGACGCGAAGAAGCGATCGCAGGCCACGGTGTACGAGCTGTACAAGTACCAGTGTCCCGACGGCGGGTTCGCCTACTGGGCGGGCGAGTGTTGGGGCGAGTCGCCGTATCTGACGAGCTACGTCTCGCACGTGCTGCAGCGCGCCCAGAAGCTGAAGTACAGCGTCGACCCGAAGGTCCTCGAGAACTCGTACAACTACCTCGACACCTCACTCGCGACGCCGCGACCCGAGAACGAAGGCTGGTGGCCGTCTTACACGGCGTGGCAAGCGTTCGCGGTCGACGTACTCGTCGAGGGCGGCCGCAATGAAGACAGCCACATCACGCGGCTGGCGTCGTACGCCGACCGGATGCCGCTGTTCGGCCTCGCTCACCTCGCCGACGCGATGATCGCGAAGGGCGAGACCGGCAAGCGGGTCGACAACATCCTGCACCGGATCGACAACGCGATCCTGCCCGAGGGGGGAACGGCGCACGTCGAGGAGTTGAACGACGACTATCTGTACTGGCTGTGGAGCTCGAACGTCCGCTCGACCGCGATTGTCATGGACATGATGGTCCGAGGCGGAAAGGACGAAGAGATCGTCAAGCGCATGGTGCGCTGGCTGATGCAGGCGCGCAAACACGGCCGGTGGGGGAACACGCAGGAGAACGCGTGGGCGATGGAGGCGCTCGTCGACTATTACCGCAAGTACGAGTCGGAGACGCCCGATTTCACGGCGATCGTCGACCTCGGTACGAAGGCGGTCGCGCGCGAGCCGTTCAAGGGACGCTCGACGGTCGCAAAGGCCCGCGACATCCCGATGGCGGACCTGCTGCGCGTCGGACCGGCAGAGTCGCAGGTGCCGGTGACGTTCCAGCGCGACGGCATCGGTACGCTCTTCTACGCGATGCGGCTCCGTTACGCGCGGAACATCGTCATGCACGACAAACTCGATCAGGGCTTCTCGGTCGAGCGGCAGTACACGACGCAGAACGGGAAGACGGCGCTGACGTCGTTCAAGGCGGGCGATCTGATCAAGGTCACGCTCCGCGTGCGCAATACGAAGGAACGGCGCTACGTCGCGATCACCGATCCGATTCCGGCCGGCACGGAGCCGGTGGAGTCGTGGTTCGCGACGACGGCGACCGACCTGGCCGAGGCGCAGAAGAAAGAGGATCGCGGCGGCAGCGACTGGTACGCGTGGTGGCAGCGCGGCGGGTGGGACCACGTCGAGCGCCACGACGACCGCGTCGATCTGTTCGCCACCCGTCTCGGCGAGGGAAACCACGAGTTCACGTACATGCTCCGCGCCACGACCGCCGGCACGTTCATCACCGCTCCGCTGCACGCCGAGGAAATGTATGAACCCGAGGTGTTCGGCAGGACGTCGACCGATGTGGTGGAGGTGAAGCCGTAGTGAAACGGTTGTCGGTTGTCGGCTGCCTGTTGCTTGCGGCGTTCGGCGGGTGGGTGCTGTTCGGGCCCATTCCGCCGATTCCGCGTGTGACGTCGGCGACGATCGTCGATCGCAACGGAGTGGTCTTGTACGAGCCGCTCGGCAACCGTGGGGAGAGGGGCACGTGGATCGCCGAGGTGCCGCCGAACGTGGCGCGGGCGACGATCGCAGCGGAGGACCGGCGTTTCCAGTCGCATCTCGGGATCGATCCGATCGCGATCGCACGCGCGGCGGCGCATGATCTCCGCCGAGGGGGACTTGTCGAAGGCGGCTCGACGATCACGCAGCAGGTCGCGAAGCAGTTGCTGAACAGCGACAACCGCGGCCTCATCGCCAAGCTGCACGAGTCGATCGTCGCGCTGCGGCTGGAGCGCCGGTACACGAAACGCGCGATTCTCGCGATGTACGTGAACCTCGCGCCGTACGGCAATCAGATTCGAGGCATCGGACGCGCGAGCCGCACGTACTTCGGCGTCGCGCCGCAGGACCTGACGGTCGCGCAAGCCGCCTTCCTTGCGGCGCTGCCGCAGCGACCCGGCTCGATCCCTCATGCGATGAAACGGCAGCGGTACGTGCTGGCGCAGATGCACGCGTCGTCCGAGGCGAGAGTGGAGCGGCTGCGGTTCGACAAGGGGGAGCGGAGCGTCATCGCGCAGCACTTCATCGAGCACATCCAGCCAGCGGGTAGCGTCATCCGCACGACCCTCGACGCGAAACTGCAGCGCACGGTCCAGGGTGTCATCGCGGCGCATCGCGACGATCTCCTGCGCCACGGCGCGCACAGCGTGGCGGTCGCGGTGCTCGACAATGCGACCGGCGAATGGCTCGCATGGGAGGGCTCGGGCGACTACTTCGGGTCGAACTTCGGCGGCGCCATCGACGGCGTGACCGCGCTGCGGCAACCGGGATCGACGCTCAAGCCGTTCACGTACGCCGTCGCATTCGAGCGCGGCTTCTCGCCGGCGACGGTGCTGCCGGACGTGCCCGCGAGCTTCCCGACCGCGCAGGACGGCATCGTCTACACGCCGCGCAACTACGACGGCCAGTACCGCGGACCGCTGCGTGCCCGCGCCGCGCTGGCAGGATCAGAGAACGTGCCCGCGGTTGCGCTGCTCGCGAGCGTCGGTACGCCGTCGCTCCTCCGCCTCCTGCGCAACGCCGGCTTCTCCGACCTCGACAAGTCCGCCGACTACTACGGCCTCGGCGTCACCCTCGGCGACGCCGAGGTCCGGCTGGAACAACTCGTTGTCGCGTACTCCGTGTTCGCGCGCGGCGGCACGTACATCGAGCCGAGATCAGTCCTCAGTCCTCAGTCCTCGGTCCTCGGATCTCAGACCCGAGGACCGAGGACCGAGGAGCGAGGACTCAGTAGAAGACTCCTCTCCCCCCGCACCTGCTTCTGGATCACCGACATCCTCTCCGACTCTTCCGCCCGCGAATTCATCTTCGGGCGCGGCGGGAGCCTCGACTTCCCGTTCCCGGTTGCCGTGAAGACCGGCACCTCGCAGGCGTACCGCGACAACTGGACGGTCGGCTACACGCGCGACGTTACCGTCGGCGTCTGGGTCGGCAACTTCGATCGCACGGAGCTGCACCACTCCAGCGGCATCACCGGCGCCGCGCCGATCTTTCATGACGTGATGATGGCCGCCGCTACGCCGCGCGAAACGATCCTAGATCCGCCGGCCAACGTGGAGCGGGCGCCTGTCTGCGCGCTCTCGGGCCTGCGGCCGTCCACGTCGTGTCCCAACGTCGAAGAAGAGTGGGTTGCCACGGAAGCTCCCGTGAAGTTCTGCTCCTGGCACCATTCGGACGGCGTTGCGTGGCCTGCTGAATATCGGGTCTGGGCAAAGACGAGCGAAACGCCGAAAACATCCGAGGTCCGAGGACCGAGGACCGACGCGTCGCTTCGAGTTACCAACCCTCCCGACGGCGCCACCTACCTGATCGACCCGACCCTTCGGAAGGCTTTTCAGACGCTCCGATTACGCGCCGTCAGCGACTCTCGCGTCGCCTGGAGCGTCGATCAGCGCAAGCTCGGCGTTGCCGAGCGCGACGCATTCCTGGAGTGGCCTCTCGCGCCGGGAAGTCATACCATCACGGCTACAGATACATTGGGTCAGAAGCAATCCGTCCGGATTTTCGTGAAGTAGTCCGCCAGGGAGAGGACCACATGCCGACCACGATCGTTCGCCGCCGAGGCTTTGCTGTCTTCATCGTCACTTTTGCGGTACTCGCTGTGGCGGGTATTTCGAGCGCCGTGTGGGCGGTTTGTAGTCCGGGGACAAGTTACAGCGTCACCTCGAGCGCGCCGCCGCCGAACGCGAACTGGACGACGACCGCGGGTCTCTGGTCGCCGACCGGCGGATTTCCGGGATGCGCTTCCGGTGACTCGGCGAACAGCACGAACTTCTCGCCGACGTCGATCACGATCAACAGCTCGATTCCGAACGCGCTCGCGTCGGTCAGCTTCAGCACGCCCGGATCGGTCATTCAGATCGACTCGGGCGGCCTCCTGATGATGGACGGCCCGATGTCGCTCACCAGCGGATCGAAGCTGGTGATGAACGGCGGCCAGCTCATCATCCGCAGCGGCGGATCGTTCACGGCGAACGCCTCGAACTTCCAAATGAACTCTGGCACGGTCGAAGTCGACACCGGCGGGTCATTCACGGTTGCAAGCAGCTCTACGGTCACGGTCAACGGCGGCACGCTCGACAGCGCGGGCGACATCACGATCCAGTCGGGCGGCACGCTCGCCATCGGCAGCGCCGCGCAGTTCATCATCAACGGCGGCTCGATCACCGGCGACTCGTCGAGCGGCATCCAGAACTCCGGCCAGACCTATTTCAACGTGAGCGGCAGCGTCGCGTCGTCCGCGTACTTCAACAACCAAACGTCGTCGAGCAGCCTGCAGGTCCAGAGCGGGACCTTTTCGATCTCCGGAGGCGGCAGCGCGGACGGCCCGATCACGCTGGCCGGCGGCGCGATTCTCGACTTCCCGGCCGGCAGCTACACCATGACCGCGAACGGCACCGTTTCGGGCGCCGGCGTACTGCAGGTGAGCGGCGGCACCGTTTCGGCCGGCGGCGTCACGACGCCGGGCGAGCTCACGATCACCGCCGGCACGCTGACCGGCGCCGGCTTCGTTGCCACGAATACCATGCAGTGGAGCGGCGGCACGATCACCGGAACCGGCGGCACGCAGATCAACGGCGGCGGCAGCGGCACTTGGGACGCCTCGAGCTCCGACCTGATCCTCGACGGCCGGTCGTTCAACGACTACGGCTACATCAGCTACACGGCCACGACGAACTCGCTCTACCTGACCAATGACGCGAGCTTCGCCATCTACGGCACCTTCGACTTCCAGGCGGACGGCTCGATCGAAGATGGCGGCGTCGGCGGTTCGGTCACCATCGCGCCGAATGGGTTCATGGTGAAGTCCGGCGGCAGCGGCACATCGACGATCTTCCCGACGTCGATGAACACCGCGACCGTTCTCGCGTCGAGCGGCACGCTCAATTTCGCAGGCGACGGAACGCACAGCGGCGCGTTCTTCAGCAGCGCGCCCGCGACGCTCGCGTTCTCGGCCTCGTCGACGACCCTCAACGGCTTCGTCAGCGGCGACGGTACCTTCTCTTTCCCCGGAGGCTTTACCGCGCTCGACGGAACGTATTCCGTCACCGGCCTGACCTCGATCACCGGCGCAGCCGTACAGGTGGGCGCCCTCGCATCGACGCAGAACTTCACGTTGAACGGCGGCTCGCTCAACGTCCAGAACCAGTTCACGATGAACGGGACGGGTACCTGGTCGTTCGGCTCGATCAACGGCACCGATGTTTTCGACGTCGCCTCGGGCGCGACGCTGACAATCGACTGCGCGGCCAACAACGTCTTCCTCAGCGGCGCGCAGCTGACGAATGACGGCACGGTCAACTACACCTGCCCGGTAGCCAACGGCTTCGACCTCAGCCTCTCCAGCGCCGACATCTCGAACAACGGTACGTTCGACATCCAGACGGACCAGCCGATCGCGTTGGGGCTCATCATCGTCGGCTCGTCGCCGCGCCGAGGAACGACGTCCGCGATCCTCGGATCCAGCTTCATCGACAACAACAGCGGCGCGACGTTCAAGAAGTCGGCGGGAACCGGCACGACGAACATTGCGCCCATCTTCGGCAACGCCGGAACCGTCCTCGCGCTGAGCGGTGTCATGGACTTCGCGAGCTACACGCAGACCGCAGGCGAGACCACGCTCGGCCCAGGCGGCATCACCGTCGACACGGCGATGCAGTTGAACGGCGGCACGCTGGATGGAACCGGGACGCTCACCGGCGACCTGCAGAACAACGCCACCGTTGCTCCGGCGACGAGCTCCACGACCGGCACGATCAACCTCACCGGCAACTACACGCAGGGATCGACCGGCGCGCTGACGATGAAGATCGGCGGCACGTCGGCCTACGACCAGCTCGCGGTCGGCGGCTCGGCCACGCTCGATGGGACGCTGAACGAGTCGCTCATCAATGCCTTCAGCCCCGCGAACGGCGACGTCTACCCGGTGCTGACGTTCGCCTCGCGCACCGGCGACTTCGCCACGAAGAACCTCCCGACCTTCGACGGCACGCACGGCTCGTTCAACGCGAGCTACACACCGACGGAGCTCGACCTCGTCGCCGTCGTGACGGCGTCGTCCGCGAACGTCGGCATCTCTTTGAGCGGTCCCACGAGCGTCAATGCGGGAGCGCCGCTGAGCGTCGACGTCAGCATCAGCAACAGCGGCCCTGATGCCTCCACCGGCACGATCAGTTCGACCTTCAACGCGCCGACCGGCGCGACCGGCATCAGCGGCAGCGGAACCGGCTGGTCGTGCGGCGCTCCGTCGGGCCTCTCGATCACCTGCACCACCACGACCGCTCTCCCGGCGAGCAGCTCGCTCCCGACGCTGACGATCTCGATGACCGCACCGCCCGACGGCGGCCTGGCGTCGTTCTCCGGCAGCGTCACGCCGACGACGCCCGACCCGGTGAACGCCAACAACTCGATCGCGGCCCTCACCATCGTCGTCGCGCAAGCCGACCTCGCCGTGAGCAAGACCGGACCGAGCGGCGTCACCGCGGGGCAGAACGTCGTCTACACCGTCACTGTTACGAATAACGGCCCGTCGACCGCAACCAACGTCGTCGTCAGCGATCCGACGCCCGCCAACCTCACGTTCGTCTCCAACAGCGGCGCTTGCACCGGCTCGTACCCCTGCAGCATCGGCTCACTGACGAACGGACAGACCGCCACGATCACCTCGACCTACAGCACCTCGCCATCGTTCGCCGGCAACGTCACGAATACCGCGACCGTCTCGGGCAGCGTCGCCGATCCGAACAACAGCAACGACAGCTCGTCGAAGACGACCAACGTCGGTGCGCAGGCCGATCTTTCGATCACGAAGAGCGGTCCGGCGAACGCGAACGTCGGCTCGAACATCGTCTACACCATCAACTTCACCAACGGCGGCCCGTCGCCGGCGACGAACGTCGTCGTCACCGACCCGACGCCGGTCGGCCTCGCGTTCCTCTCGAACAGCGGCGCCTGCACGACCGCCTTCCCCTGCAGCATCGGCACGCTCGCCGCGGGGCAGTCGGGGTCGATCACGTCGACCTACACCGTCCCCGCGGGCTACAACGGCGTGAGCATCAGCAACACCGCGTCGATCTCCGCGGCCGAGAACGACCCGAACACCGCCGACAACAGCTCCACCGCGAACACCAGCGTGGCGCAGCCGGCGGACGTCTCGATCTCCAAGACCGGCCCGACCTCGTCCAGCCCCGGCCAGAACGTTACGTACACGATCACGGTCGTCAACAGCGGCCCGGCCTCGGCGGGGAGCGTCGTCGTCAGCGACCCGACGCCGGCCGGCCTCGTGTTCGTCTCGAACACCGGCGCCTGCACGACGGCGTTCCCCTGCAGCCTCGGCACGATGACGGCGGGGCAGATCGCCACGATCAACGCCACGTTCTCGATTCCTGCGAATTTCGTCGGCACGTTCACCACGAACACGGCGACGGTCTCCTCGGGCGCCAGCGATCCGACCACCGGCAACAACACGGCAAGCGCGACGACCTCGCTCGCGCCTCAGGCCGACGTCTCGATCGTGAAGAGCGGGCCGGCGTCGACCACCACCGGCCAGAACATCGTCTACACGACCACCGTGACCAACAACGGCCCGCTGGCGGCGAACAACGTCTTCGTTACCGACAACACGCCGTCCGGCCTCACATTCGTCTCGAACAGCGGCGGCTGCACCGGCACGTTCCCGTGCGCCCTCGGCACGCTCAACTCCGGACAGTCGGTGACGATCACGTCGACCTACAACGTGCCGGCGAATTACAGCGGCACCTCGATCACGAACACCGCGAGCGTCAGCAGCTCGACGTTCGACGGCAACACCGCCAACAACTCGTCGACCGCGAATACGAGCGTCGTTGCCCCCACGCCGAATGCCGATCTCCAGATTGCCAAGACCGGTCCGGCGCAGGCGAGCTCCGCGAGCTTCGTCACCTTCCACATCACCGTGACGAACCTCGGCCCGAGCAGCGCCACGAACGTCGTCATCACCGATCCGACGCCGTCGGGCCTCAGCTTCGATTCGACCTCCGCGCCGTGCTCCGGCTTCCCGTGCACCATCGCCTCGATGGCGGCCGGCGCGACCGTCACCGTCGACGCCACCTACGCGATCCCCGTGCAGACGCACGGCACGGTCGTCAACACCGCGACGGTCAGCAGCAACACCACCGATCCGGTCGCGTCGAACAACAGCAGCAGCGCTACGCTCCTGGTGACGCCGCACGTCACCTGTCCGGCCGGCGCGCCGCAGCTCATCGCGCCGGCAGCAAACGCCAGCGTCACCTCGCCGGTCGCGTTCAGTTGGGGCGCCGTCGCGGGGGCGACGAGCTACATCCTGAACATCACCGGTGGCGGCAATCCGCAGAGCGCCACGACGAGCAACTCGTCGACCACCGTCAACCTGCCGAACGGCGCGTATTCGTGGAGCGTCTCGGCGGTCAGCCCGATCGGCTGTCTGCCGTCCACGTCGAACGCGCAGCCGTTCACCGTCTGCAACATCCTCGGTGCGCCGATTGCGAGCGTCGTCGGCGAGTCGACCACCGGCCAGACGTACACCGTCCAGTGGACCAGCGTCGACGAGGCGGTCGGGTATGACCTGGAGGAGTCGGGCGACGGCACGTTCACGAACGTGACGTCGTTCAGCGTCAACGGCACGTCGAAGCAGTTCACCAAGAACGCGCTGGCCGCGACGCCGTTCTTCTATCGCGTCCGCGCGATGTCGGCATGCGCGCAGCCGGGCGGCTTCTCGACGGCGGTGAGCGTCGTCGTGATCCCGCTGCCCAATCCGAGCGATCCGAACATCAACATCAACGTTCCGAACGGGAGCAACACGCCGGTCACGTTCCAGGTCCTCATCCCCGGCCTGCCGGGCGGCACCACCTCATTCATTGCGACGGTCGACAAGCCGTGGCTCTCGGTGCTGCCGAGCTCCGGTCTCGTGCCTCCGACCGGTGTACTCGTCACGATCCAGGCCGATCCGAGCTCGCTGACGAACGGCACCTGGACCGGTACGCTGATCGTCGTCTACGGCAACGCCGTCGTCTCCGGCCGAGCGCAGACGGAGTCGACGTCGTCGACGGCGATTCCGCTCTCCATCAGTCTCGTGACGCCGGTGACCCCCGGCTCGCTCACGACGCCGTCGTCGAGCGCGCTGATCATCCCGTCCGTCGGTCACATCGCCGGCACGAGCACGTCGAGCTGGCGCAGCGACATCCGCGTGGCGAACGTCTCGGCCGCGGCGCAGAACTACCTCCTCTCGTTCAATCCGGGCAGCGGCGACACCTCGGCGGTCAAGACGACGTCGATCACCGTTTCGCCGGGCTCGACGATCGCGCTCGACGACATCGTCCGCAACTGGTTCGGCGTTGGGTCGCTCGGCGACTCCATGAGCGGCGTGCTGACGATCCAGCAGCTCGCGAACGGCGGCATCCCCGCGCCTTCGTCGCTGCAGTCGTTCGTCTCGAGCCGTACCTACAACGCCACCGCCGCCGGCACGTTCGGCCAGTTCATCCCCGGCACGCCGTTCGGTGCGTTCATCGGCAAAGCCTCGCCGGCCCTCAGCCTGCAGCAGCTCGCGCAGTCGTCCACGTTCCACACGAACCTCGGCATCATCGAGGCGTCGGGCAAGCCGGCTTCGGCCATCGTCAGCGTGTTCGACGGCAGCGGCTCGAAGCTCCTCGACCTCCCGGTCTCGCTGGCCGGCGGAGAGCAGAAGCAGCTCAACTCCTTCCTCGCGCAGAATGGCATCACGCTCGACAACGGCCGTGTGGAAGTGAAGGTCATCGGCGGCGACGGGCAGATCACGTCGTTCGCATCGGTGATCGACAGCAACACCACCGACCCGCTTCTCGTCTCCGGCGTGCCGCTCGGCGGTACGGGGACGACGCGCTTCGTCGTGCCGGGCGTCGCCTCGCTCGACACCGGGCTCGCGAGCTGGCGGAGTGACGTGCGCATCTTCAACAGCAGCAACTCACGGCAGACGACGACGCTGACGCTCTATCCGCTCGGCGGCGCTGACCCGCTGACGCAGTCCGTCACCATCAACCCGGGCGAGGTGAAGCCGCTCGACAACGTCGTCCACTCCATCTTCGACGCTTCGAACATCGGTGGTGCGCTGCACGTCACGACGGCGACGAACGTTTCGCTCGTCGTGACCGCGCGGACATACGACCAGACCTCGCACGGCACGCTCGGCCAGTTCGTTCCGGCCGTGACGCTCGCCGACAGCGTCGGCAACGGCGACCGTCCGCTCCAGATCCTGCAGACCGAGGACTCAGTGCGCTATCGCACCAACGTCGGCATCGCCGAGGTGAGCGGGAATCCGGTGACCGTCGAGATCTCCGTGAACCTGCCCGACTCGCGCATCACCCCGAAGGTCCAGATTCCGCTCGGCGCCTACCAGTCTGCCCAGCTTCCGATCCTCAGCAGCCTCGGCCTCGGCGCCACCTACAACGCGCGCATCGCCGTCCGCGTCATCGACGGCACCGGCAAAGTCGCCGCCTACGGCTCCGTCGTCGACCAGACCACCCAGGATGCAACCTACATCCCGGCACAG
>DASYSN010000291.1:0-6147 GCA_036003305.1 Thermoanaerobaculia bacterium | reverse complement strand
ATGCGTACGAGTCCCAACGCCTGTCCGATGACGCGCGGGACGAACATCGCCGCGGCATCCGTCGCGATTTTGCTGACGAGCGACTGCTCGACGACGGGAACAGGAGGAGCGACCGGCGCCACCGGCACCGCCTTCACCTGGAGCGCCGGACGCCCTCGTCCGGCTTCCGGCGGCGCGGCGGCAACCGCGGTAACGGTAACGGGCGGCGTGGCGGACGACGGCGTCCGCCGCTCCCTCGGAGCTGGCTTCGCTCGCGGTAGCGGCCGCTCAGCAGCTTTCGCAACCGGAGCGACCGTTGTCGTCACCGGCGGAGCAATCGTCGCCGTCAACACGGGCGTTGGCGCAGGAGCAATAGCCAGAGCCGGAGCTGAAGCAGGAACCGGAGCCGGAGTAGGAGCGGGAACCGAAACGGGCGCGGGAGCTGGCGCGGCAACGGACGCCGGCGCAGGAGCGGGCGGCGGCGCGGAAACGCGAGTCGCCGCGTGAGCGAGCGCCGGCGCGGGAACTGGAGCCAGCGCGGGAGCGAAAGCTGGCGCGGGAGCGGGAACTGGAGTCGGCGCGGGCACGGGAGCCGGCGTCGCGACCGCGATCATCGGCGGTGGCGTCTCGGCCTTCTCGACCTTCTCGACCTTCACGACCTTCTCGGCCGGTTTGAGCAATCCAGCCGAGATGCGGTTCGTCTGCACGGGAAGCGCGGACGGGAGTTCTGCTTCTGCGCGTTTTGGCGGAGGTGAGACCACCGGAGCAGTCGATGCGAGCGCCGGCCCCGGAACAATCATCGTGTTGCCGGGCGTCGTCTCGAAACCGCGTCGCGCCGTCGTCAGGACGCGCGTTGCCCTCTCCGCCTGCGCCTTCGGATGAAACATCGCGCCGACGTCGAGTGCTGTGCGCACCGGCAGCGGAACGTCGAAATCGCCGCCGAGGAGGAACGCCTGCCCGAGCGTGAGAAAGACGAGCACGGCGATCGCCGATGCCGCGAAGCGCGGCCGCGGCAGATTCGCCACCAGGCCGAGGAAGAGCAGCGACGCGCCGGCGACGATGGCGCCGGCGTACCACCGGGTCCCGGCGATCGCATAGACGGCGTAGAACATCGCGACGGCACACACGGCGATCGACAGCGTGCGGCGAAGAAGATCGCCATCGTTGCGCCACAGCTTCTGCCATTCGCTCCAGATCGCGACCATCGCCACGATCAGGAAGACGAAGAACGTGTCCTTCAGAAGTTGCAGCGACCAGAGGATCGTCGCAGGGCCCAACGCGATCGCGGCGAGAGCAAAGTCACGCGCGCGGACGTTCCTTCTTCCGATTCGGAGGATCAACGCGCACGTCGCCAAATAGAGGACTAAGTTGAAGAGAATCCCCGTCGACGCGACGACGCCGCAGGCGCCGGCAAAGAGCGTGAACCACTGCGTGAAGATGCGCGACGCATACTTCCAACTGACGAAGACGATCGCCTTCGGCCCGTGAGCGAGGATGTCGCGCGCGTAGTCGAGATACCACGGCCCATCGACCGCGAAGAACCAGAAACCGTCGCCGAGTTGCAGCGGTCGCGCGACCGGAAGCCGCAGCCACGAGATCCAGAAGAGCAGTTGCGACGCGAACGCGCGGATGAGGAAGCCGGCGGTGACGATCCGCGACGCTCTGCCGCGGCCGTCGAACGCGCGCCAGAAGCGCCACAGTCCGTAGCACGCCAGCGACGCAAACAGCGTCTGCAGAATCGCAATCGTCATCGGTTCCTGGCCCAACGCTCCTCAACCGCTGATTACTTCCGCGAGCGCATCCGCTTGCTGCTCGATATCGTAATGCGCCTCCGCGAATACCCGGCCCTCTTTTGAAAGCGACTCGCGCAGTTCCACGTCACGGATGAGCCGCAGCAGCGCGTCGTGCCATTCGTCGTCGCTCCTGGCGAGCAGATGCGTGCGGCCTTCGATCCCCATCGACGCGCAGACGCCGACCGGGCTCATGACGAACGGCACGCCGGTCGCCATGTACTGCACCGCCTTGAACCCCGCCTTGCCGGCGCTCCACGCGTCGTCGGCGATCGGATAGACACCGACGTCGAGCGCCTGAAAGTCTTCCACCTCGCGCGCGAGACTCCACGGCTGCATCTCGACGTCGACACCGCGCACCTCGATCTTCGCGCGCCCGCTGCCGACGATCCGCAGCCGGAACGGCACTTCCGACGCGAGCCGTTCGAAGAGCGGAAGCAACCGCTGGAGGTAGGCGTACGTGCTGTGCGTCCCGACCCAACCGACGGTCGGAATCGCCGTATCGCGGTGCGGCGCCGGATGGAAGCGCTTCGTATCGACGACGGTCGGAACCAGAATCCCATTCGCGTAGCCGGCGATGTTCGGACTGCCGCAGGTGACCGCATCCGCCCAGCCGATCAGGCGGTCGGTCTTCGACGGCCACTTCAGCCACGTCGCGAGCCGGCCGTACACGGGGCTCGGATACGCGATCCAGTTCGCGTCATCGAGGTCGACGATCATCCGCTTCCGCAGAACGCGCGCGATCAGCCACTCGATGACGGGCGGCCCAAACAGCATCGCGTCGCGTTGGACGAAGACGACGTCGGCGCGTGTCGCCGCAACGACGGCGCCGAGGCGCGCGGCGGTACGAAGGAAGAGACGCGGGAGGCGGCGAAAGAGCTTGCCGGGCTTGTAGAGCGCATCGAAGAGCGGGGCGTCGAGGAATGGCGAAAACGTCACGTCGATTCCGCGGCGTGCGAGCGGCTCGATGAACTGCACGATGCGGTAGCGCGACGAGGCCGCTTCCACCGGATACGACGCCAGCGCCAGAACGCGGATCCGCTTCATGGGCGTAGCACCGCGTCGTACAGCCGGCGGTACCGCTCGCCGCCGACGTCGTGGAGATCGTATTCGGCGCGTGCGAGCGCGCGGCAACGCGCCGCGAGCTCCGGGTCGCGGCGCAGCTCCGTCATCGCGCGGATCGCATCCGCGTAGGCCGCGTCGTCCAGGCTCCTGACCAATACTCCGACCCGATGCTGCTCGACCTGCGCATCGAGATCGCCGACTCCCGCGCTGTGGATCACCGGAAGGCCGGCCGCCAGGTATTCCGCGAACTTCGTCGGCGACGCCGCGCGCCGTGCCGGCGATTGTAGGATGAGCGAGATGCCTACGTCCGCCGCGCCCAGGTATTTCGGAACGTCGTCGGGTGCGACGGACAGCACGCGAAAGTCCGCCTCCGAAAAGCCGGCACGCTGCAGCGCCGCGGTCATCGGCCGCGGATCGCTCTTCGTGAGAATGAGCGCGAATGCGCGCGGGTCGGTCCTGATGAGCCGCGCCATCTCTTCGAACAGGTAATAGCCGCCGAGCGCGCCGCTGTAGACGTAGACCACGCGATCTCCTGCTCCGAGCTCCTCGCTCCCCGCTCCCGCATAGCGATCGACGTCGACACAGCAGGGAATGAGCTCGACGACGCCGGCAGGATTGCCGGCGCCACACAGAACCTGCCGGATTGACTCGGTCAGGAAGACGACGCCCTCCGCGTCGCGCAGCAGCCACCGTTCCGCGCGCTTGGTCAGGCGAAACAACACACCACCCGCGCGCCAGTTGCCGTGGTCGACATACTCCTCGGCGAGCAGACCGCGGAAATCGAAGATCAGCCGCGCACGGCACATCCGCTTCGCCAGTGCGCCGATCGCGGCGCCGACGTGGCTGCGGCCGTGGAGGATCCGGATCTTGCCGCGTCGCGCGATCGAGGTGGCGCGAAAGGCGCCGCGCACGATGTCGTACAGCGTCGCCGGAAGCGTCGGCCGCTTGTGATAGCGCAGCGTGTGCCACGCGATGCCTTCGCGGCGGAGGCGCTCGCGCCACTCCGCCTGATCGAACGGCTCCGGCTCGAAGGTCAGCAGTGACATCTCGACGCCGCGCGCCGTCAGCTCGCGCAGGTACGGCAGCACCTGCGTCTGCACGAGCGGCTCGCGCAATCCGAAGTAGCAGATGTAGAGCGAGCGCACGGGAGCCATCTAGCCTCCCAACGGCGCCAGCACCGGCACGACACGCGCGCGCCGGTCGATCCAGACGGCGAATGCCGCGTTGCCGGCGAAGTGGATCGTGTAGCTCGCCACCATCACCCACGCGCACGCCGCCATCCCGTAGCGCGGGATCAGCACGTAGTTCCCGACGACGCCGACGACCGCGGCGAAGACGGAGAGCGCCGCGACGCGCAGGAAGTACCCGCGCGCGACCCACTGCGGCGCCATCACGGCGGTGAGTCCCATGCCGAAAATCGAGAGCGCGACGACGCGAAAGATCGGCACGGCCGGCAGGAACGCGCGGCCGGCGAGCAGCGGAACGGCGAACGGCGCGGCGATGTACGCGATGAGCGCCGCGACCGCGGAATAGAGGAGCGTCTGCAGGATCAGCGTCCGGTGCTCGCGCCACGCGCCGTCCGCGCCGTCGCGCGTCACGATCGAATACGCCACGATCGCGATCGCCATCGGCACGACCTGCATCGCGAGCGTCAACTGCATCGCGAACTGAAAGAACCCCGCCTCGGCGACCGGCCGAAACTGGTTGAGCAGGATCACCGCGATGTTCGTGAAAAAGAACGTGCTGACGGCCGCGAGATGCAGCCGCACGCCGCCGCCGACCAACTGGCGAACGATCGCTCGCGATACGCCGAGCGGCCGGCTCGACGCGAGGATGCGCTGCAAGCCGAGGCCGATCACGATCACGTACGAGATCAGCGTCGCCGTCATCGCCGCCGCGACGCCGCCCTTCAGGACGCCGACCATGATCGAGACCAGCACGATCCCCATCGTCGTCCCGGAGGCCTGCGCGAGATTCAGACGCTTCAGATCGCCGAGGACGATCAGCAGCGAGTTGCCGTTCTCCATCCAAAGGAGAAACGGCAGCCCCGCGAACGCGATCAAGAGCACCACCGGCGGCAGATGTTGAAAGATGCGGCCGCGCGTCGCCACGTACATGACGGCGGCGATGGTCCAGCCGAGGAGCGTGGTGAGCGTCGTCAGCGCGAGGACGCTTCCCGTGACGACCGGGAGAAGGCGCTTACGCTCGTCGTCGCCGAGGAGGTAGATGATCACGTTCGAGAGGCTGAAATGGCCGAACGTCACGAAGAGCGCGACCCAGCTCGTCGCGGCAGCGATGACGCCCCGCCCCTGCGGGCCGAGAAAGCGCGCCGTGATGATCATGGCGACCATTCCGCCGATCATCCAGTAGGCTTTCGTCCCGCTGGTGAGCGTCACCGCTTTCCATAGCCGCATCCCCGGCGATTATCTAATGCTGCGCAACATCCTCATTCGGTTTCTCCGCTTCGGATTCCGCGTCTGGCCGTTCATGCACGGCCGCGGGTGGATCCTGCGCGCCGCGAAACTGTTCCTCGGCTTCGGGCCGGTGCGTTTCGACATCGGACGCGGCACCTTCATCGAAGGCCCGCTGAGCGACTGGGTGATCGTCTGGACCTTCATGCGCGGCCACGAACGCGACACGCCGTTCCAGAAGTCGCTGGCGTTGCTGCAGCCGGGCGACGTCGCCATCGACGCCGGTGCGAACCTCGGCGTCTGGTCGCTGCTCGCCGCAGAACGCGGGGCGCGGGTCGAGGCGTTCGAGCCGGTACCGGCGATGGCGGCCCGGCTTCGGGCGCATATCGAGAGCAATCGCGCGCCGGTCACCGTGCATCCCTTCGCCCTCGGCGCCGAGCAGACGACCCTCCCCTTCTTCGCCGTTCCCGACGGCAACACCGGCGCATCGTCGCTGGCGCGTCATCATGAGGCGTCGGTCGAGACGCAGGTCGACGTCGTGCCGCTCGACGAGGTCCTCGATCGCGCCGGCTTCCTGAAAGTCGACGTGGAAGGAGCGGAGATCCTCGTCTTTCGCGGCGCGCGCCGCCTCCTCTCCTCGGACGCCGCGCCGATCGTCTTCTTCGAAGTCGTCGATCGCTTCTGCCGCGACTTTGGGACCACTGCGTCCGGCGTGAAGCAGTTTCTGACCGACTGCGGCTACGGCATCTATCGTTGGGACGGACGCCGGTTCACGGCCGTCGACGTGAACGAATCGCACGAGCAGGAAGACCTCTTCGCGCTGAAGCCGCGGCACATGGCGAGGATGGCGCAACAATGAAGAGCGTCTCCGTCATCATCCCGAGCTACAACTACGCGCGCTA
>DASYSN010000290.1:0-3192 GCA_036003305.1 Thermoanaerobaculia bacterium | reverse complement strand
GCTGTCCAAGTACGGCGTGACGGAGTTCCAAATGATTCCCGCCGAGTATCTGGAGCGGGAGCGAAGGCCGCGGCGATAATGGCCGCAGATGCCCAAACGCTACGACCGCGCCTATTTCGACAAGTGGTACCGCGATGAACGGGTGAACGCGCCGGCGGAGGTGCGCCGGAAGGTGATCCTCGCGGTCGCGGCGGCGGAGTACTTCCTCCAGCGCGGCATCCGCTCCGTGCTCGACGTCGGCTGCGGGGAGGGGCAGTGGCTGCTGCACCTCCGCGCCATCCGGCCGCGCGTTCGCTACCTGGGCCTCGACTCCAGCTCGTACGTCGTCAGGCAGTTCGGCAAGGCGCGGAACATCCGGCGCGCGACGTTCGGCGAGCTGCCGTCGCTCCAGCTCGCGCAGAGGTTCGATCTCGTCGTCTGCTCCGACGTACTGCACTACGTCGGCGAAACGGAGATCAGGAGCGGCGTGCGCGAGATCGTGCGGCTCTGCGAAGGGGTCGCGTACCTCGAGGTGCTGACGAAAGAAGACGAGATCGTCGGCGACCTCGAAGGGCTGATCAACCGTCCAGCCGCCTGGTACCGCAAGACCTTCGAGCGCGAAGGCCTCGTCCATGTCGGGCCGTACACCTGGCTCGGCAAACCGTTACAGCCGATCGCTTCGGCGCTGGAGACGGTGTAGGTAAACTCTCCGCCATTCAAACCACGCTCAAACGCATCCGCGCCATCACGATCCTCGCACCGATCGCGGCGATCGTTCTGTTGGAGATCGCTCGCACGTCGGTCATCGGCAACCTCCCGGCCGAGAAGCGTCTCTTTCTCGATGCCGTGGCCGTCGTCATCTTCATCGTCTTCGCGATCGGCATGTTCCGGTTCGTCGGTGCGACCCAGCAGCGGCTCGAACGCCAGAACCAGGAGCTGCTCGCCCTTCACACCGCCGGCCTCAACGTCGCCTCGGACCTGTCGCTCGACGTCGTGCTCAAGAAGGTCGTCGACCTCGCGCGCTCGCTCGTCGGCGCGAAGTACGGCGCCCTCTCCGTCATCGATGATCGCGGAAACATCGAAGCATTCATCACCTCCGGCATCAGCGACGAAGAGCGCGCGGCGATCGGACCGCCTCCGGTCGGCCACGGCGTCCTCGGCGTCGTGCTGCACGAAGGCGTGCGCCTGCGGCTCCCCGACATCGCGCAACATCCGAAGTCGGCCGGCTTCCCCCCGAATCATCCGCACATGAAGTCGCTCCTCGCCGTCCCCGTTCCGTCGCAGCTCCCGTTCCGCGGAAATCTCTACCTCGCCGACAAGCACTCCCGCAGCGGCGTCTTCTCGGCCGACGACGAGCGGACGCTGGAGCGCTTTGCCGTTCAGGCGGCGATCGCGATCGACAACGCGCAGCTCCATGCGAAGGCCGCCGACCTCGCGATCGCGCAGGAGCGCGTCCGCATCGCGCACGAGATGCACGACGGACTCGCGCAGGTCCTCGGCTACGTCAACACGAAGGTGCAGGCGGCGACGGCGTACCTCAATCGCGGCAAGATCGAAGAGGCGACCCAGCAGATGAAGGAGCTCGCCGTCTCGGCGCGCGAGGCGTACACCGACGTCCGCGAGTCGATCGTCGGCCTCCGCTCGCTTCCCGACGAAGGGCGCAGTATGAGCGACGCGCTCGTCGAGTTCGTCGAACGCTGGAAAGAGCAGAGCGGCGTAGTGGCGAGGATCAACGTCGATGCATCGCTTCGACTCCGCACCGCCGTCGAACTGCAGCTCATCCGCATCGTCCAGGAGTCGCTGACGAACGTGCGCAAGCACGCGAAGGCGTCGCGCGTCTGGATCGATATCAAACGCGACGGCGAAACGCTGCGCGCGTGCGTCAAGGACGACGGCCAGGGCTTTCTTCGCACGGCGCCCGCGCGCGGAGAGTTCCCGCGCTTTGGCCTCACCACCATGTACGAGCGCGCCGCAAGCATCGGCGGAGCGCTCATGATCGACAGCGCGCCTCGTCAAGGAACAACTGTGAACTTTGAAATGCCGCTCGCGCGCGCTTTGGGGGAGTAGGTACACTCTCGCCAACGTCCCATGCGAATCCTCATCGCCGATGACCATGCCCTGTTCCGCGACGGCCTCCGCAGCCTTCTTCGCACCGAAGGACACGACATCGTGGCCGAGGCGAAGAATGGCCGCGAGGCGATCCAGCTCGCCCACCAGCACAAACCCGACGTCATCCTGATGGACCTCTCCATGCCCGAGGTCGACGGCCTCACCGCGACGCGAACGATCGTCGCGGAGCTTCCGGAGGTGAAGGTCATCATCGTGACGGCCTCCGACGAGGACATGAACCTCTTCGAGGCCATCCGTTCCGGAGCGCAGGGTTATCTGATGAAGGACCTCGAGGCCGACGAGTTCTTCGACATGCTCGACCGCGCCAGCCGCGGCGAGCCGGCGCTCACCCCTGCCTTCGCGAAAAAACTCCTGCAGGAGTTCGCACGTCCGCCGCAGCCGGTCGAACAGCAGCAGCCCCGCGGCGAGAACGACGAGCTCACCTCACGCGAGCGCGAGGTGCTCGAGATGATGGTGCAGGGCGTGACGTCGAACCGGAAGCTCGCCAAACAGCTCGGCGTCAGCGAGAACACGGTCAAGTTTCACGTCCGCAACATCCTAGACAAACTCCGCCTCCACACCCGCGCCGAGGTCGTCGGCTACGCCCTGCGTAAAGGCATCGTCGACGGCGGGCAATAACGCTCACATCGGCTGGTGACGTCGTGCACCGCTCCGCGCGATATTGCGACGCATCGTTGCTTCACCATGATTGCAACCGTCGCACGTCCGTATACGTACACCCGGCGCACATCCGCCGAATGGCTCGGCGCGCACGGGGTACATGTCCGCGGCGAGGGCGCCAAGCCGCCGCTGCTCGCCGGCCGTGACGGCGAAGAGGAGTGGACCTCGCTCGATCTCCTGCTCGCGTCGGTCGAGAGCGCGATCGCGTTCACGTTCGCCGCGCTGGTCGAGAAGCATCAGCTCCCGGTCGAAGCGTATTACAGCGAGACGGAAGCGACGGTTGAGATGGAAGACGGCGCCTGGCGCGTCGCCCGGCTGGTCGTGCGTCCCACGATCGTCCTCCGCGATCAGACAGCCTCGGCGCGCGTCCTCAAGTTCGTCAACGTCGCCGTGCGCGAGTGCCTGATCGCGAACACGCTATCG
>DASYSN010000289.1:0-4696 GCA_036003305.1 Thermoanaerobaculia bacterium | reverse complement strand
CGCGATCTTTGCGATCCGCGCCAGCGTTTCTCCGTAGTCGATCGACGCGAGCGCCCGGCTGGCGTCGGCAAGAAATGCCAGCCGCTCCCGCTGCCGCCGCGATTCGGTGACGTCGTGCGTCAGGTTCACGAAGCCGCGCAGCTCGCCTCCCGGCTTGCGAATCGCGCTGATGACGACGGCTGCCCAGAACCGTGAGCCGTCCTTGCGAAGATGGATACTCTCGCCTTCGTAGGTCCCCCGCTCCGCCGCGATCTCCAGTTGCTGCCGGGGCTTGCCGCCGGCAACGTCCTCAGGCGGATAGAAGATGTCGAACTGACGTCCGATCGCCTCCTCGGGCGTGTAGCCTTTGATGCGCTGCGCCCCGCGCGACCAGGTCTGGATCTCACCCTCGGGAGAAAGCAGATAGATGGCGTAGTCGCGGATGCCGTCGACGATCAGCCGCAGCTCGGCTTCACTCTGTGCGAGCTCATCCGCGAACGGAGATCCCTGCTGTTCCTGAGCCACCATTACTCCTGATTGCAATAGTGCTGCTCAATTCGGCTATCTTCCCGCTGTGCCGCAACTGATCCGCCGGCCAATCTTCGACGCGCTCGTCGATCTCTCCCCCGACCCAGTCTGGATCGTCGACGCAAGCGGAAACGTCATCCACTGCAACACGGCATACACGCGATGGTGGGCCGAGATCGGCGGCGCCTCGGTGCGGATCGGGGAGTTGCAGCGGCGCGCGTTCGAAGGAAGGTCGATCGTGGCGGACGTCCGGCTGATCGTCGCGGGTGTGGAGCGGACGTACGCGATCCACGCGCGGCCGACCGAGGGCGAGGGGCCGGTCGAGGCGGTGGCGTTCACGGCGCGGGACACCTCGCGCGACGCGCCCGCCGGAACCGAGACGGCGATCGAGCTCGCGCTCATGCACCTCTTCGCGAGCACGGAGCCACTCTCGGAGCTGGCCGAACGCGCGCTCGAGTTCCTCTGCGCCACCGACGGGTGGGACGCGGCGATTCTCTGGCAGGTGTCCGGCGAGGCTCTGCGGGCGTTCGCGATGTGGTTCGGCAACGACGCGGCGCGCGAGCGGCTGTCGGCGCGCGTGTCGCAGCTCCGCTTCACGCTCGGCCGCGGGGTACCGGGGCGCGCATGGTCGACGCACGAAGTCGTCTGGATCGCCGACATCCTCGACGAGAGCACCATGGACCGCGCCGAGTTGAGCGCGACCGCGGGGCTCCATTCCGTCGTCGCGGCGCCGCTCATCGAGAACGAGCGCGTCACCGGCGTCGTCGAGTTCTTCACCCAGAGCGTGCGGCCGATCAACGACCGCGGGAAGAAGACGCTGCTGCAAACGGCCGCCGCGCTCGCGCGCCTCATCGAGCGGCGGCGCCTCATCGAACAGATCGAGCGGCGCGGTGCGGAGTGGATGCTCACGTTCGACTCCATCTCGCTCCCGATCCTCCTCACGACTCCCGACGGCGTGTTCGCGCGCCTCAACCGCGCGGCGCGCGAGATGGCGGGGCTCGACTACGCCGGCCTGGTCGGCCGTTCCATTCAGTCGCTCGGCGATACGGAGCCGTGGACGACGCTCCATGACACCGTCACCGCCGTCCGCGACAGCGGCATGGCGTGCACCGCTCAAATCGTCACCGAAGCGGGAACGTGGGACGTCGCGGCGAGTCCGCTTCCGGCCAGCGCCCGCGAAGACGAGCGCGTAATTATCGCCATGCGCGACATGTCGGAGCTGATCCGCCTCCAGGAGTCGGTCCGCCGCGGCGAACAGCTCGCGGCCCTCGGCGAGCTCGTCGCCGGCGTCGCGCATGAGGTGAAAAACCCGCTCTTCGGCATGGGCGTCACGCTCGACGTTCTCGAGGAGCAACTGCGCGGCAACGCCGAGTCGCTGGAGCTCACCCAGGCGCTGCGAACGTGGATCGCGCGGCTGCAAAGCCTCACCGAGAACCTGCTCGCATTCGGGAAGACCTGGAGCGTCGACCTGAAGCCTGGAAACGTCGGAGAACTGCTCCACCAGACGATCGCGAGCGTTGCTCCACGCGCAAAAGAGAACGTCGTCGCCATCGATTCCGACATCCACGCGGAAGAGGCGACAGTATTGATGGATGGCTCGCGCCTCATCCTCGTCTTCGAGAACCTCCTGATCAACGCGCTTCAGCACTCGCGGAAGGGGGAACAGGTCCATCTATCCGCTCGTACTGAAGGAGATGCCGCCGTCATCAGCGTTCGCGACCACGGCCCGGGCTTCAATCCCGACGACCTCCCGAGAGTCTTTCAGCCGTTCTTCACCCGCCGTCGCGGCGGGACGGGTCTCGGGTTGTCGATCGTGCAAAGAATCGTGGATGAGCACGGTGGCACCGTGAATGCAAGAAATCACGAAAGCGGCGGAGCAGAACTGAGGGTCCAGTTGCCGCTGTATCATCAAGATTCCGAGTGACCGTGGCGCAGCGAATCCTGATCGTCGATGACGAGGATCTCATCGTGCTTGCGATGCGCAAGTACTTCGAGGGCCTCGGGTATCACGTCGACTCCGCGTTCGAGCTGGAGGAGGCGCAGGCCATGCTCGCCAACTACGAGTACGACCTCGTGATCGCCGACCTGCGGCTGACCGGCATCGGCGGCGTGGAAGGGCTGCAGATCGTCTCGGACGTCCACCAGCGATGCGCGCACACCCGCGTGATCCTCCTCAGCGCGTTCGGAACGCCGGAGATCGAGCGGGAGTCGTACAACCGCGGCGCCGACGCGTTCCTCCATAAGCCGAAGGCGATGATGGAGCTCGCATCCATCGCAAGGACGTTGCTGGAGCCATGATTCGCGAGCATCGCGCCCTCAACACGATCCTCGAGCCCGGCGGCATCACGCCGATGTACCAGCCGATCGTCTCCGTCAACGGCGAAGCGCCGAAGCTCGTCGCGTTCGAGTGCCTCTCCCGCGGCCCGCGCGGCACGAACTTCGAGTCCGCGAAAGTGCTGTTCGACTACGTCCGCCTCAAGCGCGAGGAAACGCTCGTCGATCGGGCGTGCGTCGCCGCCGCGCTGGCCAACGCGCCGAAGCATCCGGCCCTCCGCCTGACCGTGAACGCGCACGCGTCGACGCTCGGCCGCGATCACGATTTCCCCGAGTTCGTCTGCGCCACCGCGGACGCGCACGGGATCGCTCGGGAGTCGATCGCCGTCGAGATCGTGGAGCACGCGCCGCCGTGGGACAGCTACGGATTCGCCACCGCGCTGGAGCGCCTGCGGCTCGCCGGCATGCGCGTCGCCCTCGACGACGTCGGCCTCGGCCAGTCGAACTTCAAGATGATCCTCGACGTCCGCCCCGACTACCTGAAGATCGATCAGTACTTCGTGGAGAAGTGCGACTCCGACCGCAACCGCCAGGCGGTCATCGAATCGCTCGCGAACCTCGGCGCGCACTTCGGCGCCGAGATCGTCGCGGAAGGCGTGGAACGCGAAGAGGTGCGCGACGCGCTTTCGCGCTTCGGCGTCCACTACATGCAGGGTTATCTCTTCGGGAAGCCGATGACGGCCGCCGATGCCGCTCAGTTCGCGACGACGAACCTGCCGCGCCCCTGATGCTTCGCGTCGTAGAGCGCATGATCGGCCCGCGCTTTCAGCGAGGCCGCCGTATCGTCCGGCGCGATCCTTGTGATCCCGCATGAGGCGCTGAGGAGGCGCGCCTTGCCGTCGAAACGCAACGGCGTTCGTTCCAGGCGGCTGTAGACGCGCTCCATCGTCGCCTGCGCCTCCGTCAACGAAGCGCGCGGAAGCACGACCGCGAACTCATCGCCGCCGAGGCGCGCGAAGACGTCGACGCCGCGGAGCTCGTCGCGGATGACGTTCGCGAACGTGATCAGCGCCGCGTCGCCCGCCGCATGCCCCAGCTCGTCGTTGATCGGCTTGAAGTAATCGAGGTCGATGAGCGCCATCGTGCCGCCGGCGGCGACGTGCTCCGGCACGATGCTCTCGAAGTGGCGGACGTTGTAGGCGCCGGTGAGCGCGTCGTGGGTCGCGAGGCGCTGCAGTTCCTCTTCCTCGGCGATGTTGTGCAGTGTCAGGATCGTCGACTCGTTCGGCTCCCCCGCGAAGCGGAAGACGACGCTCGTCGCGCTGTGTGGCTGATCGTTGACGACGAAGCGATGCTCGTCGAACCGTGACGACGTCCGCCGCAGCCACCACCGGTCGGGCATCGAGGTCCGCGACAGGAGCGGCTCGATGTCCATGCCAAAGTAGAGCGTCGAGCCGAACAGCTCCTCGGCGCCGCGGTTTGCGTATAGCAGCTTGCCGTCGCTACCGATGACGAGCACCGCATCGCCGATCGCGTCGAACGCCGCCTTCAGGTAGTGCTGCTCGGTGATGTCCTCGAGGACGACGAAGTCGTACCGCCCGCCTTCGTGCTCGACCGAATAGCAGCGCACGTTCGCCACATGCCCGGTGCCGCCGGCGTAGTAGACCGTGTGCAGTGCCGCGCCGGAGCCGCGCGCGAGGAGCTGTTCGATCCGCTCCGGCAACGAGAAGTGGATCAGATCGGTGATCGTCTTGGCGGTCGGGAAGCGTGCGTCGCCGAGGAACTCACGAGCGAAGGAGTTGCTGCCGTCGATCACATGCATCGTGGCACGATCGACGATTGCGGAGGGATGCGGCGAGCCGCGCAACACGGCCTGGAAGAGCGACTCGGCGCGCCGCTTCGCGCGGCGCTGCTC
>DASYSN010000288.1:0-2751 GCA_036003305.1 Thermoanaerobaculia bacterium | reverse complement strand
AGACTGCGGCGCAGCGCTTCCATGATGTCGATGACCTCGCCGCCTTTCTCCTGTTCCGGTTCCTCGGCGGTGATGGTCTTGCCCTGCGATTTCGCGCGGATGCGGTCGAGCAGGCGCTCGCGGTAGTCGTCCTTGAACTGGAGCGGGTTGAACTTCGCCTCGGTCAGCTCGTCGATCAGCATCTCCGCGAGCTTCGTCTCCTTCTCGGTGACGTGTCCCGCCTCATGTTCGATCGCGCCGAAGTCGCGAACCTCGTCGGCGTAGAACATCGTGTGGAGTATCAGTCCGTCTTCGTAGGGCCGGACGACGACCAGGTGTTCCCGGTTCGCCGCGACCCAGTTCCCGAGCGCGACCTTCCCCTGCTTCTTCAGCGCCGTCGCCAGCAGCTTGTACGTCTTGCCGCCGCCCGGCGCGGGGCCAAGGAAGTACGCCTTTTCGAAGAACACCGGATCGATCTGCTGCAGATCGAGGAACTCCGTGATCTCGAGCGAGCGGTTGTCGTCCGTCTCGAGCGCCTCTATCTCCTCATCCGTGAAGGTGACGTACTTGTTCTTGCTGATCGCGTAGCCGCGGATCAACTCGTCCGAGGGGACGATCTTCTCGTGATGCGGGCACCACCACTTCCGATTGACTCGCGTGCCGCAGCTCTCGTGCAGGAGGTGGAAGTGCACGTCCTCCGTCTTCGTGGCGGTGTAGAAGCGGACCGGAATCGAGACCAGTCCGAATGAGATCGTCGCGTTGCGCAGTGGCCTGAGTGCCATAGCTCCTCCGGACGTTCATTGATTGCATCCGGCGTTCCACGCGGCGCAGTGCGGAAGTGCATTGTTTCCTTGAATTTGGCACAATGCTGCGCGACTCGGCGGCCTCGAATTTGCAAGAGGGAGCGAGCTTAAGCGTCATGGGTGGGTCCACCATCAGGAGAATGCTCTGGAGCGCGTTCGCGGCGCTGGTCGTGCTCGTTACGCTCGGCGTCGCCTTCAACCTGATCATTCTTTCCATGGAGCGGCAGCAGGAGATTCGGGCGATCACCGCCGAGGAGCCGCTGCTCGACGACGTCGACGCGATGGACGCGGCGGTCATGAACATGATCGCGGCCTCGCGCGGCTTCTCACTGACGCGCGAAACGCAGTTCGAAGCCCAGTACATCGAGGCGAAGAAGGACTTCAATCACGCCGCGGATCTGGCGAATGCAACCGCGACCGATCCGGTCGACATGCGGACGATCGCGTTGTTCAGGAAGCACTACACCGACATCGCGTCGCTCTGCGACGAGCAGATCGAGCTATCGAGGAACCACGACGACCTCCACGCGCAGGAACGAATCGACGAGGTCGCGAGGAACCAGCGAAGTGCACCGGACTTCTTCTCGGACGTTTCCAAGCGGCACCGAGAGCAACAGCAACGAAACATCAACCTGACCACCGCCCTCCGGCAGTGGCTGATTCTCGCCATCGTCGTCGCGAGCATCGCGATCATCGTCAGCGCCGCGTTCGCGCTCTGGCGCATCGAGCGCTCGTTGAACGAGTCGATCGCGCGCCAGGTGGCGCGCACCGAGGCGGTCATCGGCGCCATGGCGGACGGCGTGATGCTCGTCGATGAAGAGGGACGGACCGTCTTCATCAATCCGTCCGGCCAGAAGCTGATCGGCAACGAGACCGGCGTGCCGATCTTCCGCCACGCCGACGTGTATGGACTCCGCGCGGAGAACGGCGAGCCGCTTGACGCGCGGGAGCTGCCGGCGGCGCAGGCGCTCGCGACCAGCCGCGCGGTCAGCGACGTGACGATGACCATCGTGCGCGGCGACAGCGAGATGGCGGTCCTGATGAGCGCCGTGCCGCTGTTCGAAGATCATCGCGTCACCGGCGCGGTGGTCACCTTCCGCGACATCACGGAGCGCCGCCGCCTCGAGGAAGAGATGGCGCAGCAGGCGCAGCGGGCGCAGACGCTCGCCGACGCCGGCGCGTTCTTCACCAGCAACATCGATCCGGTCTGGGTCACGCAGGCGATCGCGGAGCGCACCGCGGAGGTCCTCGGCGATTGGGCGGCGGTCATCCTGAAGGACAGCGACTCGAAGGAGCTGCGGGTCGCCGCGCTCTATCACCGCGACATGGCCTCCCTCGGCCTCGCCTGGTCGTACATCTACCGCCAGCCGCTGACGGTCGGCGAAGGGATCATCGGACAGGTCGTCGCCACCGGATACCCGTCACTGACGGCGAACGTCGGCGCACCGCAGCGCGGCGCGGACGAGTACAGCGTCGCGGGCGCAATCAGCGCGACGCCGATGACACTCGCCTCGCTCCTCATTCTCCCGCTGCGTACGCGGCGGGAGATGCTCGGGGCCCTCATCATCGCGGCGAACGATCCCGAGCGCACGATGACCGACGAGAACCTGCCGCTCGCCGAGCTCCTCGCCGAACGCGCCGCGCTCGCCATCGAGAACGCGAAGCTCTACACCGAACAGGTCGACGCGCGGCGGAAGGTGGAAGACCTCTCGCGCCTGAAGGACGAGTTCCTCTCCATCGCGTCGCACGAGCTCCGCACGCCGGTCACGTCGATCAAGGGTTACACCCAGCTCGCGAAGACGCTCATCCGCGAGGGGGACCTCAACACGTCGGAGGAGTACCTCGAGATCGCGCTCGACCAGATCGATCGCATGTCGCGCCTGATCCTCGAGCTGCTCGACGTGTCGCGCATCGAGACCGGCCGCCTCGAGATCCGGCGCGAGCCGATCAGTTGGCCGAATTTCGTCCG
>DASYSN010000287.1:0-4885 GCA_036003305.1 Thermoanaerobaculia bacterium | reverse complement strand
CGACTGGACGCCCCTCGGCTTCTCCAGCGCCGGCGCGTTCGACGGACCGATCGCGTTCGTCGGCTACGGCATCTCCGCGCCGCCGCTGAATTATGACGACTACGCCGGCATCGACCTCAAAGGGAAGGTCGCGCTGATGCTGCGGTATGAGCCGCAGGAGAAGGACGAGAAGTCGCCGTTCGACGGGCGCAAGCCGAGCCGGTGGTCGGCGCTCCGCTACAAAGTTCTCCAGGCGCGCGAGCGCGGCGCCGTCGCCGTCATCTTCGCGACCGGTCCGCTGCAGGACGAAGGACAGAACAAGATCCCGGTCCTGACGAACGACGGCCCCGAGAGCCCGGCGGGCATTCCCGTCGTGCAGGTGAGGACGTCGGTCGCGGCGAAGTGGATCGGCGACCTCGCGAAGTGGCAGAAGGAGGTCGACTCCGATCTCAAGCCTCGGTCGCGCGTGCTCGACGCGAAGATCGCCGGCAACGTCGACGTGAAGGCGGAGTACGCGGAGACGGCGAACCTCGCCGGCATGATCCGCGGCAGCGGCGCACACGCGAACGACATCATCGTCGTCGGCGCGCACTACGACCACCTCGGCTACGGCGGCGAAGGGTCGATGAAGCCGAACATCCACGCGATCCATCACGGCGCGGACGACAACGCGTCCGGCACCGCGGCCGTCCTCGCGATCGCCGAGCGGATCAAGAAGATGCCGATCGAGGGACGGACGGTGGTGTTCATGCTCTTCTCGGGCGAAGAGCGCGGCCTCGCCGGCTCCGGCTACTTCGTCTCGCATCCCGCGTTCCCGATGGAACGGGTGAAGGCGATGGTGAACCTCGACATGGTCGGCGCGCTGCGCAACGACAAGGTGACCGTCTTCGGTACCGACTCCGCGCCGGAGTGGCGCGCGATCGTCGACAACGCAAACGCGCGCACGAAGCTGGCCCTCACGGAGACCGGCGACGGCTACGGCCCCTCGGACCAGACGTCGTTCTATGCCGCGCATATCCCGGTAGTGCACCTCTTCACCGGCGCGCATGACCGCTACCACACCCCCGAGGATGTGGCGGACGCGGTCAACTTCGAGGGGATCGAGCGAGTGGTGGACCTGACGACGAATATCGCCGCGTCGCTGCGAACCGTCGCCACCGCGCCGCAGTACGCGCGCGCGACGTCCGCTCCGGCGATGGAGGGCGACAGCCGCGGTTACGGTGCGTACCTCGGCACGGTTCCCGACTACAGCGCGATGGATGCAACGACCGGCGGCGTGCTGTTCTCCGACGTCCGCCCCGGCTCGCCCGCCGATCGCGCCGGCATCACCGGCGGCGACAGGATCGTCGACATCGGCGGCACGCGGATCGAGAACCTCTACGACATGACGTACGCGCTGCAGGACCACAAGCCGGGCGACACGGTCATCGTCAAGGTCGTGCGCAAAGGCGACCCGGTGCAGCTCCGCGCGACGCTCGCGCAACGCGGCCAGCAGGTCGCCGCGATCACGCCCGGCCACGGCTCCGAGCCGGCGGCTGCGGCCGGCGGGATGACGATCGGCGCCGGTGTGCCGTTCACGGGCACGTTCGCCGGAGAGAAGCACTTCAAGGACATCCGCCAGCTCACGAACGGCGGCGAGAACGCGGAGGCGTACTTCAGCCCCGACGGGAAGAAGGTGATCTTCCAGTCGACGCCGCGCGGCGCCGAATGCGACCAGGAGTTCACGCTCGATCTGGTCTCCGGCGAGGTGAAGCGGGTCTCGAGCGGCAAGGGACGGACGACCTGCGGCTATTACGAGTACCCGAAGGGCGACAAGATCATCTACGCGACGACGGAAGGGGAGCCGCATGGCGACGGCAAATGCCCGCCGCCCGCCGACCAGTCGCAGGGCTATACCTGGTCGATCTATCCCGGCTACGACATCGTCGAGGCCAATCCCGACGGATCGAACGCGCATTCGATCGTCGTCGGACGCGGTTATGACGCGGAGATGACGTGGTGCCACAAGGGCGGGAAGGCGGTCTTCACGTCGGTGCGCAACGGAGATCTCGATCTCTACGAGTACAACGCCGCGGACGGCAAGGTGAAGCGTCTGACCGATACGCCGGGCTATGACGGCGGCGCGTTCTACAACGCGCAGTGCACGGAGATCGTCTGGCGGGCGTCGCGTCCAACCGGCGACGCGCTGACCGAGTATCGCTGGCTGCTGAACATGTTCCTCGTGCGCCCGACCGTGATGGAGCTGTGGGTGATGAACGCCGACGGCACGAAGCAGCGCCAGATCACGCACAACGGCGCCGCGAACTTCTGCCCCTACTTCACGCCCGACGGCAAGAAGATCATCTACAGCTCGAACGCCGGCGACCCGAAAGGCCGCGAGTTCGATCTCTATCTGATCTCGAAGGACGGCGGCGAGCCGGAACGGATCACGACCGCCCCCGGCTTCGACGGCTTCCCGATGTTCAGCCCCGACGGCCAGTACATCGTCTGGGCCAGCAACCGCGCCGCCCCGGCGTCGCACGAGACGAATCTCTTCATCGCGAAGTGGGTGGAGTAAGCGCGGCGCGCCCCTCATCCGCCTTCGGCACCTTCTCCCCGCTATCGCGGGGCGAAGGGTACTCGATCAGGGGGCATCGCGAGATCTTCCCCACGAGCGCCCTTCTCCCCCGGTGACGGGGGAGAAGGTGCCGAAGGCGGATGAGGGGGGTTACAACGCGAAGAGCACGACCGTCACCGCGCCCCACGCGATCTCGCGCCACCCGACGGTCTGCGCGCGCGGGACTTCGTGCGTGAGCCCCCACGCCGCGCGTGCGAGGAGCGCGACAGTCGCCGCGACCGCGAAGAGTGAGCCCGCGAGATAGGCGAGTGGTACGGCGATGAGGTGCGCGATGAAAGGAGGCGCCGAGGACGCGACCTGTTTGTGGGCACGGGTCAGCAGCGTCCGGACGTAGAGGATCGACGGAATTCCGCGCAGGACGATCAACGCCATCAGCGAGAACGAGGCGAGGTACGACAGCCCTCCGGCGAGCCCGATCGCGGCGGCGGTCGAGGCCATGGCGATCGATCCCGCCAGCTCCGGCAGCAGGCGCCGGCTGCGATTCTTCGCGTCGGCGACGAGCGTCACGAGCGCGAGCGGTGCGACGAGCGCGAACGGAATGGTGAGCGTCCAGCCGCGGACGGCGACAGCGCCGGCGATCGAGAGTCCTGCCAGCGCGAGGTAGCCGAGTGCGAACGAACGGCACCAGAACGTGCGCGGATAGCTCTTCCGCCGCAGTGCATCCTGCATCGCCAGCTTCAGCGGCTGGCGCGTGAGGAAACCGAAGAGCGCCGCCAGCGCGATGAACGCGCCGCCGTACGACGGTTTGACCAGAAGTCCCAGCACGAGCGGCTCGAGGAGAAAGCCCCAGCCGCCGTGCTCGGTCGGGAGCACGAGCGGCCGGAGCGCGGGTCTATGTAGGGTGCGGCTCTTAGCCGCACCAGGGTCCAGGGTGCTACTTGACGCAACACTCATTCGCGGTTTCCTCGAGGGTGAGCGCGCGGGGGAAGAGGAGATTGTTCTCGAGGTGAATGTGGACGTGGAGGTCCTGCTCGAGGTCGACCAGGCGTTCGTACAACGCGCGGAAGCTGAGGCACGCGTCGGCCGGCAGAGTGTAGTTGTTGGTGGTGGCGCGAAGCTTCACCAGCAGTTCGCCGACGTTCTCGTGCTCCATCATCATCATCCGGATCGGATTCGCGACGGTGCCGAAGCACGACGCGGCGTTCTGCCCCGCCTCCATCGCTTCGATGTACGGGAAGAGGACGTGCTCCTCTTTGAACATGTGCGGGATCAGCTCGTCGCAGAGCGCCTGCGCCAGGGTGTTCACCGCGATCACCTCGGGGTGATTGTCGCCGTGACGCGTCGCGACTTTGTTCGCCAGCACGCGGATGGTCTCGATGATCTCGCGCGTGAAGACGTGATGCGTCTCGACTATGTAATGCGTCAGCGCGACGAGCGGCTCGCTCTGCCACTTCTGCTCTTCTTCGACGGTGCGGTCGCCGCCGATCGCAGCGAGAAGCTCGCCGACGTCGACGCCCGCGCGGGCACACGCGTCGGTCACCGACTGCTTTCCGTGACAGCAGTAGTCGATCTTCCACTTCTCCAGAATCGCGATGGCATGGGGCACTTCCAGCGCCAGCTCGCCCACCGATTTCACGTCAGGATTGATGTTCATGCAGCCTCCGTTTTCTCTGACGGCAATGTAGGGGAGGGCGCGGAGGCGCACCATGACTTTCGTCATACACTCCATCACGTGCCGATCGAAGTGCCCATTCCCTTCAGTTCGATCCCTCTGTTCGCTTCGCTTCGAAAGGACGACCGCGACGCGTTGGCCCCGCTCTGCCGGCTCCGCGGCTACGAGAAGGGCGAGACGATCTTCAACGAAGGCGATCCCGCCGACCGCATCCACTTCGTCGTTCTCGGCCGCGTGAAGATCGTGAAGTCGGCCGGCGGCCGCGACGTCATCATCGAGCTCCTCGGCCCCGGCGAGCCGGTCGGCGCCGTCGCGGTGTTCGAGCGGCGTCCCTTCCCGGCGAGCGCGGTGGCGATCGAAGGATCGAGCATCCTCTCCATCCCGGAGCGCGAGTTCTTCGCGCTCATCGAGAGCCGGCCGGAGATGATGCGCCAGATGCTCGCCGGGCTCACCTACCGGCTGATGATGGTCAACAAACGCCTCGCCGACATGACCGGCTCCGCCGAGTCGCGCGCCGCGAGACTCTTCCTCACCCTCGCCGACCGCGTCGGCATCCCGCGCGGCAGCGACGGCGTCTTCATCCCCCTCCCGCTCTCGCGACAGGAAGTCGCAGACCTGATCGGAACGACGCTCGAAACCGCCATCCGCCTCATGAGCCGCTGGCAGAAGGACGAGCT
>DASYSN010000286.1:0-5560 GCA_036003305.1 Thermoanaerobaculia bacterium | reverse complement strand
CGGGACGTGGAAAACGCCGTGGGGCGAGATCAATCGCTTCCAGAGGATCACGGACGACATCGAGCCGAAGTTCGACGACGCCAAGCCGAGCATCCCGATCGGCTTCACCTACTCGCGATGGGGCTCGCTCGCCTCGTTCTCCGCGCGCCCGTACCCCGGAACGAAGAAGTGGTACGGCACGAGCGGCAACAGCTTCGTCGCCGTCGTCGACTTCGGCCCCCGCATCCACGCCCGCGCCGTCACCGCCGGCGGCGAGAGCGGCAACCCGTCATCGCCACACTTCAACGACGAGGCGGAGCGCTACGCGACCGGCAATCTGCGCGAGGTGTATTTCTATCGCGGCGATCTGAAGGGCCATACGGAACGGAAGTACCACCCCGGCGAGTAGCACATCGTTTACGGCGCGTGGGCCAGAAGGTGCATCCTGCTGCCCTTCGGCGTCAGCGCGATTTCCCGCGGCAGGTAGTCGCCCGCCACCCACACAATGCGTTGCGCTTCGAGCGACGTGCGCAAGGCGCGCACGGCATCCTGCAGCTTCGCTTCGGTCGAAATGTCGATGACCGGCTGCCACGCGTCCAGCTCTTTCGGCCGAAGCCGCGGTTCGTCGAGGCTCCAGACGAATAGCGGTACGCCGACGGAGGCGAGAAAGTCTCGCGCCTGTTTGGCGGTGAGCTCGCTCTGATCCTGAAACGGCGTGCCGATGATGAGGACGACGGCGCGCGGACGCTGCTTCACGAGTGCCTGCAGGCCGGCGACGCTCACCGCATCGGCGTACCGCAGACGCGGGGACGTGACCGGCGACGAGATCGACGTCAGCAACGAGCGAAATCCGCCGTTCGAACGGTCGAACGGACGCGAGGAAGGAAAGAGATCGGCGGCCTGGCCGGAGCTGACGCGCGTCGCGAACGGCCACAGGAATCGCACCGTCCCGTTCGAGCCGATCCATGAATCGCTGGTGGCGATGGTCGTTTGCGGGACGTAGGTTCCGCGAATCTGGTCGACGTATCCGGATTTGCCCCTCGGCCTCCCGTACCGGATCGCCGCCTCCGCCTCGCTCGGATCGCGAATCACGATGACCTCGGCCGGCGGATCGTCGATCGCAACGATGTTCCGGCCGTCGAAGGCGCCGTCGAGCGAATGGGTGTCGCGAGGCGGTTTGCCGTCGAAGACGACCGGCACCGCGGTCATGACGCCGTTCTCTTCCGACGACGCGCCGCCGTACAACGCGGTCGCTTCGACCGTTTCGCCTGCCGCGCTCTCGATCAGGGCCTCAAAAAAATGCGCTTTCCCCGGCGAAAGCTTCGGTAGCTCGGCCGACATGGCGCTGTCGAGCGGCAGCGGCGCGTCATCCACGCGCAATGACACTTTCGCCGGCGGCTTGCCGTCGACGCTGTTCCAATGCACTCGCACGCGCGAATTGTCGAAGAGCAGCGTCGCCTCCGAGGCTGGACGAGGGAGGTTGACCTTCTGTTCGGCGCGCGCGACTTCATTGCCGTCTCGATCGCGTCCGATCGCCACCATGCGATGGGGCGCCAGCACGCTGCCGAAATCGACGTTCGCCTGCCACGGCGCGCGATCGAGCTGCGCCACACGTTGGCCGTCGATTCGGATCTCGACCGCTGCGACGCTGCCACCGACGCTGAGTCTCACAGGCTGAATGCCCATCGTGAGACCGAGAAAAGCTGTGAGGAACACGAGCTGATTCATGCGATCACGCTCTTCACAGTCTGCCGTAAATCGGCGTTAAATGTCGTCATGATCATTTCAGTCGTGAACCAGACCAACGGCGAAATCTCCGACGCCGACCTGCTCGCCGCCATCCGCGCCGTGAACCGGCAGGTCGCGGAGGACTTCGTCCCGTACTGGGGCATGCCGGGGACGTTGCGGCTGGAAGGGACACTGCTCAAGGAGTCGCGCGCGAATGCGGTAGCGCTGTTTCGCGGCGATGCGGTGCTCTACGTTTCGTCGGTCACGGGGAAGGGCGACCCGGAGGGGTTCCATGACCGGAACCTTCGCGGCGTCCCGTACGGCGTCGTCTACACGGAGATGAGCGCGAAGATGGGCGACCCGTGGTCGAGCACCCTGTCGCACGAGGCGCTGGAGTTGATCGCCGATCCGCAGGCGAACAGTTACGTCATGGGGCCGGCGTTGCGCGACGCGCGCAAGAAGGTGTTCTTCTGGTTCGAGATGTGCGACCCCGTCTCGGCGGATACCTACGAGATCGACGGCATCGCGATGCAGAACTTTCTCCTCCCCGCCTACTTCGAGCCGCCGACTCCCGGCGCGCGCACGAATTTCCTCGGCACGAAGCTCGAGCCGTTCGGTATCGCGGCCGGCGGCTACGTCGGCTACTACGACCCTGAGAAGAAGAGCCAGGAAACGTCGACTAAGGACCCGCGGGGGAAGCGCCGCTCGGAAATCCGGAAGCGCTTCGGACATACGCGCCCGCATCGCCGGCACGAGAGCTAGCACGTGTGGCGCGGGCTTTCTTGCCCGCGCTCCGACGCGACCGGGCGCGGGCTAGAAAGCCCGCGCCACACGTCCTCCCCTCAACTTCTGCAGCATTGCGGCGGCGGTGTAGTTCTTCGGATTGAGCAAGATCGCCTGTTGGTAGTAGGCGACCGCCTGTCCCTTATTGCCGGCGCGGTTGTACGCCTCGCCGAGGCTGTCGTAGACGTTGCTCGATTTCGGATAGGCCTCGGCGTTCAGTTGGAAGATCCGAATCGCTTCCGGCACGCGTTTGCCGCGGAGCAGGCGGTAGCCGAGCGAGTTCAGCTCCGCCTCGTCGAAGTTGTAGTTCGGGGGAGGGGTCGCGCGGAGCGCGCGGTACTGCCGGACCGCGGCGTCGATTCCGTTACGTTCGATCGTCGACGAAAGTGTGACCGCGACCGGCGTGCGGAAGTCGAAGCCTTTGCGGATGGTGGGTAGCCAGTCGCCGGCGGTGACGATGACGATGCCCGTGGCGGTCACGAGCGTCATGACGAAGAGAAGGCCGGCCGCGGCGAACTTCTGTACCACACGGGGATTTCTTTGCGCGTACAGGTAGAACTCGAGGATCGCGAGCGGCAAGAGATATTGCGCGAACGACAGGGTCGTCGGTAGCCAGCCGCTGAATGTCATTGGATCGATGCCGACCGGACCTCCGGCAACCGCGAACACCAGGAACAACATCAGCCGGATGAAGAACGAGGCGCTGAGAACGACGAAGAATCGGAGCGCCCAGCGGCGGTGCGCCGCGATGTCCCGACGCATCGCATAGCGGATCGCGATACCCGCGAAGACCCAGATCAATACCGCGTCCAGTGTCGAGCCGAGGTGCTGCGGAAGGTCGCCGACCCGGCTACGGAACCACGTCATGTACATCCCCGCGCCGCTCACTGCGATGCCGGCGAGCATGTAGACGCGTCCGTTCACCCTGTGAAAGCGCGGGTAGCGGATCCGCAGCCGCGGGATGAGCTGCAGGCATCCGCCTGCCATGACGACGACGGCCATCGAGAGATGGACGGCGATCGAGAGGTTGCCGGCGGAGTCGCCGGGCTTCCAACCGCCGGTGATCTGCCAGCGGTGAAGATCGCCCCGCGCCGCGGTGAGGCCGTAGAACGCGGCTAGCGCGAATCCGAAGATGAGCTGGCCGAGGAACGTGACGACGAACCAGGAACGGACGGCGGCGTTGAGCGTAGCTGTCGCACGCCGGAGACTCGGCTCCGGCAAAGAGATCGTGGTCATGGAGTCACTCCTGTATGCGGTAAGTGTTTCGAGTTCTGAGAGTTAGATAGGCGATGAGCAGCGTGAAGAGACCGAAGCAGGCGACGCTGACGTTGTAGGCGCGCGACTGCAGCTCGAGGAAGAGGAGGGCGAGCGCCGGGATCGCCTTCACGGCGAGGATGTTCCAGTGCTCGGCGCCGCGCACCACGAAAAGCGCGGCGATCTCGCAGAGCGCGGCGCCGATCGCCACGGTGCAACCGGCGAGGCCGAGGAAGGTCGCCACGAAGGAAAGACCCTTGTGGAACGGACGGAAGAGCTGGAAAAGGAGCAGCGTGACGGCGACGTAGCAGCCGGCGGAGAGGAGGTCGGCCGCGGAGACGAGCCGGAAGAGCGGCTCGTGCGCGACGATGTTCATCGCCGTCGCCGTCGCGTTGTTGAAGATCACCAGCCGCGAGCGGACGAACGCGGCGGCGAGTGCCGGCACGAGCCCGGCGGCGTAGAAGACTGCGGTGTGTGTCGTGCGCATGATGAACCTCAGATCGGCTCGCGGTAGCGGCGCATCCGCACCGTGATGCCGAGGAACGTGACGGCGAACGCGAGACCGATCCAGAGACCGCCGGAGGTCAGGAACCTCCACGGCGTCAACTGACTCGCGGAGTAGATCGACCCCTTCGCCGTGTCGGAGAACGCCTCCTGTGTGAATCCGAAGAGCCGGTACTGCATCGCGAAAATGACGACGTGGGTGCTGAACGCGATCTGCTCCAGGATCGCGAGCGCGAAGAACGGGAGGATCGCCCAGAGGAACGTCGCGCGCTTCGCCCACGCGGAGATCAGCAGGAACCAGCTATAGACCGGCGCGTGCCACAGCGCGATGACGACGAGACCGTACAGCAGTAGGAGCGACTGCTGGAAGACCGGGAAGTATTTCCACGTGACGGCGGGACTGAGGCCGTGCGCCAGCAGGATCATGCTGCTGTACGCGAACATGAGCAGTTGCGCGATGACGCTCAGCACGAAGACGATCGGCGGGATGACGACGAACGGAATCGCCGCCTTCGCGAGCACTGTGGTCACGTCGGAGACCGGGAGCGACTTCCAGAAGAGGATGCTGCGGTCGCGCCGCTCGCCGTACAGCGCGTCGAGGCAGTAGAACGCGCCGACGATGAACGCGGTCGCGAGGAGCATGATCGCGACCATGTCGTACGGCTCCGCGATGCTGTTCCGCCGCGTCGCTTCCTTGACGAGCATGATTGCGCGACGGCGTGCCGGAAGGCCGATCATGCTGATCGCGAAGCCGAAGAGCGACACGAGCACGACGATCAGCGGCGCGATGTAGATCGAGCGGTTCTCCCACAGCTCGCGGCGCACGGACCAGTAGAAGGGTCGGGTGTTCGCGCTCATGCGGCCGCTCCTTCCGCGGTCTGCTGGCCGCCGATCACCGCGACGAAGAGGTCGGCGATGCTCGGCGTCCGCACGTCGCCGACGGCGGCGAGCTGCTGCCGCTCGACGCCGTCGAACAGGAAGATGCTCCGGCCGAACACCGCGCGCTCGTAGATCGGCCGCAGCGCCCGCGCCGCCGCCACGCGATCCGGATGCACCATCACCTCGGCGTACCGCGCCTCGAACTCCTCCATGGTGGAGCGGAGCACGATGCGGCCGCGGTTGATGAACATCAGGTCGGTGAGGACGTCCTGCACCTCCTCGACCTGATGCGTCGTGACGACGATCGTCCGGGTGTGGTCGAAGTAGTCGTTCAGCAGCGAGTCGTAGAACTGCTTGCGGTAGAGGATGTCGAGGCCGAGGGTCGGCTCGTCGAGCACCAGGAGCCGAGCGTCGATCGCCATGATCAGCGCCA
>DASYSN010000285.1:0-20965 GCA_036003305.1 Thermoanaerobaculia bacterium | reverse complement strand
GTGGGAACGGTCGAGCCGAGGCCGCTGATGCCGCTGTCGCCGAGGTAGCCGAGGCAGAGATTGCCGGCGGTGTCGCCCTGAGCGGTCGGCGGCGTGTAGGTGTTCAGGTAGGCGGCGCTTTGCACGTCGTTCGCGCCGCACGACGCATTGATCTGGACGGTGATGCACGCGGCAACGGCCGCCGGATTGGTGAAGCTGAACGTCTTGTAGTTGCGTGTGCCGGCGGTGTTGATCGCGCCGGGGCACGCCTTGCCGCTGCATGTGCTCGGGCTTCCGTCGCGAGCCATGCGGTCGGGCTGGCCCGGATCGGTGAGCGCGATCGAGCTGGTCGGAATCGATTGATTCGCCCCGCCCGCGCACGTCGGTACGCTGATGCCGATCGACTTATTGCCGCTCGCGTAGGTCACGTTGAGCGTGAGGCTGATAGTCGTGCCGCAGACGAACGAGTTCGATGTCTGGATCGTGAACGGCACGGAGTTCGTGCCGGAGGCGTCGATCGCCATGTCGGGGTAGGCGGATGTGGTCTGCGAGACCGTGACGCCGGCCGTGGTCGTGCTCAGAACGGCGCTGATGGCCGACTCGTTGGCGCAGCCGTTGTTCTTCAGCGTGACGTTGAGGTTCACGCACTCGTTCTTGTTGACGACGCCGTTGTTGTTGCCATGCGTCGCGTCATCGATGGTGATGGCGTTGAACTGAAGGTTCGAAGCGCCCGTCATGCAGAAGTTCTGTGACGTGCTGCCGTTCGCTGGAACGACGACGTCGACCGTGGCGGGCGAACCGGTGGAGCAGGCGCGATCGCTGTCGGATGCAACGGCCGTGTACGTTCCGCTCGGGACGGAGATGGAGTAGTTGCCGGAGGCGTTCGTGGTACCGGCGAAGCCGTTGCTCAGATTGACGATGACGCCGGAGAGCGGCGCGCCGGTGGCGCAGGAGGTGATCGTCCCGGTCAGCGTTCCCCACGAGGTGTCGGGCGTGCACGACGGAAACTTGTATGACGCGATGCGGGTCGACCAGTTGAAGGCGCCGTTCGTCTTGAGGTACTCGTTGGTGTACCAGAAGGTGCACTGATCGACCGGGTCGACGGTCATCGACGAGTAATCGCCCCAGCGGCTGCCGGCGCCGGACGTCTGAACGCCGATGCCCGCCTGTACGGTCGTTTCGGCACCCATGGTGCCGGCGGTGTCGCTGGAGAGGCGGCCGGTCATGTAGATGCCCGGAACGACCGACGGACCCGACTTGCTGTAGCCGAGCGCGATGTTTCCCCCCTTGTCCATGGCGATCGACGACAACCACCGGTACTCGGTCGCGGTAGGAGTCGGATCGTAGGTCGCGGATTGGAAAAGGGTCGGAGCACTGCTGCCGCTCGCGCCGCGCCATTCCATCCATTTGATCGCGCCGTGCGCCGGCGTGGTGGCGGCGCCGTTCGTCACACCGGTGGAGACGATCTGCTCCGTGCCGCCGTTGTTGCGATACGCCAGGCGATGCAGGTAGTGGCGGCTGATGTTGTCGAGATCGTCAATTGCGACGGCGGGCGATGGCTGTGGAACGCAGTCGCGGTTTTGCTGGCCGGCGGTATTGCTGACGCACGGCGCGGTGCCGACGCCGACGGTGGTATTGACGGTGGATGTGAGCGTGATCGCCGGAGTGACGCCCCACGTCACGGCGACGCGGCTGATGTCAGTCCGGTTGGTGAACTGGGCATTCGGGCCGATGACGTACTCCTGTGCTCCCGCGGGCGGAGGAGTGACGCTGTCGAGATCGGCCGCCAGGAGGCCCGTTTCGATGCCGGAGCCGTCTTTCGGCATGTCCTTGCTCTGCATGCGCGCGGACTGGCCGAGGAGCATTTTCTGCCGCTCGAAGACATAGAGGCGCGCGGAGATCAGGGCGTTGGTGGATGAGTTGAACACGTGCGTCGTCATGTAGTACCCGTCCGGCCAGACAGCCAGGTGCGGGTAGTCGACGAAGTTTGTGCCGTCGGTGAGGAAGTCGTAGAGGTAGTACGAGCCGGTCGCGTCGCCGGTGAGAGAGACGGCGACGCACTGATGCGAGTAGCTTCCGGCCGGGCCGCCGACGACGAACTGCGAGAGGATCCAGCGTCCCGCGAGGATGTCGTAGCTCACGACCGGATCGCCGTCGTTGTGCGAGGCGCAGATGCCGCCGAGCGACTGAAAGAGTGTTTGGCCGGAGGCGGGTCCGTACAGGAGCGCGCCGGTGGTCTTGTCGAAGACCGCGAAGCTGGTGTTGTTCCACTGGACGTATTGGGTGGCGCCGATGCGGCCCTCGACGTCGGGAGGATTGCTGCTCGGCGTGAATCCGGCGAGGCCGACGCCGACGCCGTCGAAACTGAGACCGGTGGCGGTGGGCGCGGAGATCAGCGCTCCAGGCGACAGTTGATGCGTCGAAAGGTCGGGCCCTCCGTCCGGCAAGGGAGTGGTCGGAAGGATCGGCTCGGGATGATGGCCGTCAGTGTCGTCGCCGCGTTTCGGCGGCGGGATCGGACGTACCGCTCGCAACGGAGGCGTACGGACCGGGAGCACCGGACGCAGATCGACCGGCGGTCCGGTGTAGGCGGGGGCGTCCTCGACGACCGGCTGCGGAGGGGCGCCGGGAGTCAGAGGCCCGGCGGTCCGTGCGCCGGCAGCGGACGGCTTGGCATTCGCCGCCTTTGCAGGCGCCTTCGCGCTCTTGGATCGCTTCGCGACTTTGACCTTCCGCTTCGACTTCCGAACGGCTTTGGCCGGCGCCTTCTCCGGCGTAGCCGCTGGGGATGCGCTGGTCGCCTTCGCGGGTTCCGTGTTCGAAGCGACGTTGGCCCGCGCCGGCATTCCGGCGAGGGACAGAAGCATGGTGATTCCGAGAGCGATCCGTTTCATAAATTGACCTTTGAAGACGCTTCTCTTGCGGAGTATCGACTGCAAATGAGTTGGTTGAGGAAGACGACCGATTGCGGTTTGGTGAGGAGCGCCGCGACATTGCACTCCGCCGCGATGCGCTCGAGCTCGGGTGAGTTGTACCCCGTCAGCACGATGATCTCGGCCGCGGGCTGAAGGTGACAGATGATCTCGAGAAGCTCGCGCTGATCGCGGCGGGATCCGCCGGTGAGATACGGATCGACGATGATGACGGCATAGTCGTTGGCGGCCAACCGCAGGGCCGCCGACTCGGCGTCCAGCGCGACGTCCGCAGTGAGACCCCGCGTCGTGAGGTAGTGCCTCAGCGATCCGCAGATCACTTCGTCATCGTCGATCAGCAGAATTCTGTTCACCGAAAGCGCGCGCTCGTATTCATTAAAGGAGGGGGACGGTGACGATGATCGACGCGACGCGGCGATGCAGGCAATCCGCAATCTGTCGGTTTATTGGCGGACTTAGACCGACGCCGGTGTAGGTGAATTACCTACTCTCGATCGGCGAGCAGCCGGTTCTTGATCGCGTACTCCACGATGTCGGCGTTGTTCTTCCACCCCATTTTCGCGAGGAGGCGCGTACGGTGCGTCGCGACGGTCTTCACGCTGACGTTCAACTCCTGCGCGATCTGCCTCGGCGGCTTCCCCGAAGCGATGAGGCAGAGCACCTGAAACTCGCGGTCGGAGAGGCTCTGATGCGAACGCTCGTGAGGCGACTCCATCAACTCGAACGCGAGCCGCTCGGCCAGTTCCGGCGAGAGGAATCGCTCCCCGCGCGCGACTTTGCGGATCGCGGCGACCAGATGCTCGCGGGCGCTGTTCTTACTGACGTAGCCGGCAGCTCCCGCCTTCAGCGCCCGAGACGCGTACGACGGCTGGTCATGCATGCTGAAGATGAGCACCGGCAGGGTGGGGGCGACGTTGTGCAGAACCGTCAGCACGTCCAGGCCGGGCCGGTCGGGCAGATTCAAGTCGAGGATGACGACGTCGTATCGCTGCGCGCGCACGGCATCGAGGGCATCGCCGGCGTTCTTCGCTTCTCCCGCCACGACGACGTCGCCGGTCTCCGACACCATCTGTTTGACGCCCTCGCGCACGACGTCGTGGTCGTCGACGATGAGGACGCGGATCACAAAGGCGCCTCGGCGATCGGTATCTGCACCGAGACGATGGTACCGCGGCCTTCGACACCGGCGACTTCGAGGGTTCCTCCTGCCATGGTCGCGCGCTCGCGCATTCCGAGCATGCCGAACGACTCGGCGCTGGCCGCCTCCGCGGACGTGATCCCACGGCCGTCATCGCGGATCTCGACCAGCAGCGCGCGCTCGCGGATGCGCATCCGCAGCTCGACGCGCGTCGCGTACGCGTGACGCAGGACATTGGTGAGTGCTTCCTGAATGATTCGGTAGATCGTCGTCGCCACGAGCTTTTCGAGCGGCGGAATCTGTGACGGCAACGAGATCTCGCACTCGATGCCGGAGCGTTCCTCGAAGAGACGCGCTTCCGACTCGATCGCGTCGAGAAGACCGAGGTCGTCGAGGAGGGGCGGGCGCAACTCGGCGGTGAGGCGCTGCACGGCGGTGACCGTGTCGTCGAGGGTACGGAGGATGCGATCGCGAATGGCGCGACCGCCGGACGGTGTGTCGGCGAGCAGACCGCCAACGTCCATCTTGAGCGCGGTGAGCGACTGCCCGAGATCGTCGTGGATCTCCCGAGCGAGGTACGCGCGCTCCTCTTCCTGACTCGCCAGCAGGCGATCCGACAGCGACCGGAGCTGGCGGTGATGCTCGGCGATCTGCCGCTCGTGCGCAAAGCGGCTTTCAATCATCGCGTTGAACGCCTCCGTGACTTGCGCGATCTCGCGCGGACCTTCGACAGCCACCGATTCGCGCTCGCCCGCGGCAACCGCGGTCACGGCGGCCGCGAGCGCCCCCAGCGGCCGCGTGATCTCGCGCGCGAACAGAAGCAGGTTTCCGGCGAGCAAGGCGATGATCAGCAACGCGACGAGCGCACCGCGCACGAAGGTTCGCCGAACCTCCGCCATCGCGATGGAGCTCGGAATGCCGACGTAGATGTACCACCCGATTTCCGGCAGATGCGTGAACCCGTACTGGCGGCGTATTCCGTCGATACCGATCGATTCCGCGCGTCCTTCTTTTTCCCGCGCGGCGATGCCGAAGATCGGCACCGCACTCGCGTTGGTGCCGACCCAGCGCGTCCCGCTGGAACGCGCGATGACGCGACCGTATCCGTCGACGATCGTCACGACGGCGTCCGGCTGCAGGAAGCCGCGGCCGAGGATCTCCGGCAGTTGAATGAGGACGAGCGTGCCGTGACGCGTGCCGCCGGAGCCGAGAACCGGAATCGCGAGCGCCGCAACCCAGCGAGAGTTGATCGATCGGATCATCGGTTTCCGCAAAGGCATCCGGCGGCTGCGTAACTCGTCCTCCAACCAGGTCCGCGCGCCCGCGGAAACGGCCCGGTCCTCGCCGGACGAAGCGGATGCGGAGCAAACAAGTGCCCCGTCGTTGTCGAACAGGAAGAGGTTCGCGTATTGCGGAAAGAAATCGACGATGGCGAACAGCGAATCGCACTCTCGGCCCGAGTGGTCGCGGATGGCGGGACGCTCGGCCATGCGTTGCAGCAGTGAAAGCGAGTCGTTCTGCAGGACCCGTATTTGGGCCGCCGCGGTGCGTGCCATGCGCAGCGCGGCGTCGCGTGCGTCGGCCTGTTCGCGCTGGACCTGCGCCAGGAACATCCACCCAAGGAGGACGAGGAGCGGGAGCGCGACGGCGAATACCAGCGCAGCGAACCACCATCGGATCGAGATCCCGCGGCCCTTGGCCATTTACGCCTGGTTGATTTGCCGGAAGGCGCTCACGAACCGCTGCATCTCGTCCGGCGTGCCGATCGTGACGCGCATGTAGTGAGGCATCGCCGGGAAGAGGCGGCCGACGTGGACGCCTGCGCCGCGCATCTGCGCGATCAGCGGCCTGACGTTCCGGCGCATGTCGATCATGACGAAGTTCGTCTCCGAGGGGACCATCTCGTAGTGGTCTTTCGCCAGCTCGGCGGCGAGCCATGTCTTCGTGTCGCTGTTGTGCTTTCGCGCGAGCGTGACGTGATCGGGATCGGCGAGGCTCGCCTTCGCCCCTGCGAGCGCGACGACGCTCATGACGTCCCACTGCTGCTGTTTCCGCAGCGTCTCGATCGTGTCCGCCTGCGCGATCGCGTAGCCGGCGCGGATGCCGGCCATCGCGTAGACCTTCGAGAACGTCCGCGCCACGATGAGGTTCGGATGCGTGGCCACGAGCGGGATGACGGTGTCGTAATCGGGGCTCGTCGCGTAGTGGAAGTACGCCTCGTCGACGACGACCGCGGTGCCGCGCGGCAGCGTCTCGATGTACGAGCGGAGCGCCGCCTTCGGCGTGATCGTTCCGGTCGGGTTGTTCGGATTGCAGATGTAGACGAGCGAGCCGTCGGTCATCTTCGCCAGGTCGTGCGCGTGAGTCGGCGTCAGCGGCACTTTCACGACTTCGGCGCCGTAGTTCACGGCGTGCATGCCGATCGACTCGAATGTCGGGTCGGCGGTGATCACCTTTTTCCCCGGCCCGCTGAAGGCTGCGGCAGCAAGACGGAGGATGTCGCTCGAGCCGTCGCCGAGGAGGACCTGGGACGGGCTGACGCCGTGGAGCTTCGCGATGTCGTTCGCCAGCTCGTCGTTCAGCTCATCGGGATAGCGCGGCGCCTCGCGGAGCGCGTCGGTCATGGCGCGCATCGCGGCGGGGGAGGGGCCGTACGGATTCTCGTTCGCGCTCAGTCGCACCTGCGATAACGGCGGCGTCTTCGCGAGCGTCAGCTTCGGAACGGCGGCGAGGATCGCACCTGCGCCGATGGCGCGCGCAAACGTCCGGCGGGAGAACGACAGGTTGTCTTGCATGGGAAGAATATAGGTCAGAACAACTGGAGATGCTGCTCCTGCGCGGCGCCCAGCATGTCGAGAAAGCGCGCTCGCGTGATCTCGCGCGCGCCGATCGCTTCCATGTGCGGCGTCATCACCTGGCAGTCGAGCCACGTGGCGCCGCGGGAGCGGAGGTGGTCGATGAGGAACAGCAGCGCCAGCTTCGAGGCGTCGGTCTCGCGATGGAACATCGACTCGCCGGTGAAGACGCCGCCGGAGTCGATGCCGTAAAGACCGCCTACGAGCCGCTCTCCGTTCCACACTTCAACGCTGTGCGCGTCGCCCGCCGCATGGAATCGCGTGTACGCCTCGATGATGTTGTCTTCGATCCACGTGCCGTCCTGGTCCGGACGCGGGGTCGACGCGCACTCGCGGATCACGTCGCCGAACGCGCGGTCGATCGTGAACGCGAACTCCGCGCGTTTCTGCGCCTTCCGCAGCGTCCGGCCCACATGCAGCTCGTCGAAGAAGATCACCGTCCGCCCTTTCGGCGAGAACCACGGCAGCGGCATCCCTTCGTGCGGCCACGGAAAGATGCCGTGCCGGTACGCATCGCGCAGCGTCTCCACCCGCAGATCCTCGCCGAACGCGACGACGTCGCCGCGTGCGAAACGAGGATCAGGAAACTTGGAGCTCGTCGCCATCCGCATCCACGCGGACATTTCCGCCGTTCTGCAGCGATCCGAAAAGGATCGCGTCGACGAGCGGCTCTTTCAGCTTCGACTGGATGAGGCGCGCCATCGGGCGGGCGCCGAAGGCTTTGTCGTAGCCGTGCTTCGCGAGCCAGGCGCGGGCGGCTTCGGTCAGCTCCAGCGTCACGTTCTTCGCGGCGAGCTGCGCGCGCAGCTCGGCGATGAATTTGTCGACCACCTTCTCGATCGTCTCGAACGAGAGCGGCTCGAAGGCGATCCAGGCGTCGAGACGGTTGCGGAACTCGGGAGCGAACGTCCGCTCGATGACGCCGCGGCCCTTGCCGCTCGCGGGATTGTTGAAGAAGCCCATCCCGCTGTCGCTCATCTCGCGCGCGCCGGCGTTCGTCGTCATGATCATGATCACGTTGCGGAAGTCGGCCTTCTTGCCATTGTTGTCGGTCAGGGTGGCGTGATCCATCACCTGCAGCAGGATCGAGAAGAGGTTCGGATGCGCCTTCTCGATCTCGTCGAGCACCAGCACCGCGTACGGCGTGCGGATGACCGCGTCGGTGAGGAGGCCGCCCTGATCGAAGCCGACGTATCCCGGGGGCGCGCCGATGAGCCGCGACACGGTGTGCGGCTCCATGTACTCGCTCATGTCGAAGCGGATGAACTCCACGCCGAGCGACGCCGCGAGCTGTTTCGCCAGCTCGGTCTTGCCGACGCCGGTCGGGCCGGAGAAGAGGAACGAGCCGACCGGTTTGTCCGGATGCCCGAGGCCGGAGCGCGCGATCTTGATCGCACTGACGATCTGCTTGATCGCGTGGTCTTGCCCGTAGATCACCTTGCGGAGATCGTTCTCAAGCTGGCCGAGACGGTCCTTCTCGGAACGCGCGACCGTACGCGGCGGAATCTTCGCCATGCGCGCGACGACCTGCTCGACCTCGTCTTCATCGATGACTTGACCCGCCGGCGAGGCCACGGGCGCTTCGCGCAGCATGCGGGCTCTGGCGCCGGCTTCGTCTAACACGTCGATCGCTTTGTCTGGCAGGTGGCGGTCGTGGATGAACTTCGCCGACAGCTCGGCCGCGAGCTGCAGCGCCGCGTCGGTGAAGGTGACGCCGTGGTGCTCTTCGTAGAACTTCTTGAGGCCCTTCAGGATCTCCACCGTCTCGCCGACGCTCGGCTCGCCGATCTCGATCTTCTGGAACCGCCGCGCGAGCGCGCGGTCGCGCTCGAACGACGCTTTGTACTCGGCGTAAGTCGTCGAGCCGATGCAGCGCAGCTTGCCCGACGCGATCGCCGGCTTGAGGATGTTCGACGCGTCCATCGTCCCGCCGCTGACGGCCCCGGCGCCGACGATCGTGTGGATCTCGTCGATGAAGAGGATCGCCTCGCTCCGCTCCGTCAGCGCCGCGATGACCGCCTTGAGGCGCTGCTCGAAGTCGCCGCGGTATTTCGTTCCGGCCAGCACCGCGCCCATGTCGAGCGACCACACCTCGGCGTCCTTGAGCACCGCCGGCACTTCGTTCTTCGTGATCTTGAGCGCGAGCCCCTCGGCGATCGCGGTCTTGCCGACACCGGGCTCGCCGACGAACAGCGGATTGTTCTTTCGCCGCCGGCAGAGGATCTGGATCGTCCGCTCCAGCTCCGGCCCGCGGCCGATGAGTGGGTCGATGTCGCCGTTTTTCGCCTTCTCGTTGAGATTGACGGCGTACGTCTTCAACGGATCGGACGTTCCCGCCGATCCTTCCTCTTCCTCGGTCTGCACGAATGCAGGCTGCGGCGTGTTCTTTCCGACTCCGTGCGAGAGGAACTGCAGCACATCGAGCTTGTTCACTCCCTGCGAGCGGAGCAGGTAGACCGCCTGGGAACGCTCGGCCTGGTACAGCGCCGCGAGCATCTGCCCGGTGTCGACTTCCTTGCGCCCCGACGACTGCGCGTGCAGTTGCGCGTACTGGATCACGCGCTGGAGCATCGCGGTCAGCACCGGCTGGACGTTGGAGTCCTCCGGCAGCTCTTCGAATGTCTTCTTCAGAAAATCGTCGAGCTGCTTCTTCAGCACCTCGATGTCGCCGCCGCACGCGCGCACGGCCATCGCCGCCTCGCGATCGTGCAGCAACGCGAACAAGAGATGTTCGAGCGTCACGTACTCGTGGCGCCGTTTGACAGCCTCGGCGACGGCAAATTCGAACGTCGCCTGCAATGACTTAGCGATCACGCTTTCTCCATAGTACACAGCAGTGGAAATTCGTTCTCACGCGCGAGATCGGTCGTCTTGTTCACTTTCATCTCTGCGATCTCATACGTGTACACGCCCGCCACGCCGATGCCCTGCGTGTGAACGTTCAGCATCACCTGGATGGCCTGGTCGACCGCCATGTTGAAGATCGACTCGAGCACCCAGACGACGAACTCCATCGTGGTGTAGTCGTCGTTGTGGAGGAGGACCTTGAACAGCGGCGGCTCCTCCACCTTCTCGCGGCTCTCCGCGACGGCGGCTTCTTCGAAATCAGTGCTCGGCGGCAGCATCGGGCCTCATGAAAACGTCAGCGGCCCCGGCTCGACTTCCACCGGCGGCTGGCCGCGGCGGAAGAGGCGAGCGGTTGTCGTGCCGACGAGCGTCACGTCGGCATCGACGATTCGTAGCATCGTCCCCTCCCGCAGGCCGATGACAGGCGCGGTGTTCTCCTCGAGGAACTGAAGAATCCGCTCCTCCCGCGTCTCGCCCTTGTGCGTGGAGGCGGGATCGGGATCGAGGTAGTGCGGATTGATCTGGAACGGGACGAGGCCGAGGGCGTCGAACGATGGTGGCTCGACGATCGGCATGTCGTTCGTCGTCCGGATCGTCGGCGCGGCGATGTTCGTTCCCGCGCTGGAGCCGATGTACGCCAGGGCGTCGGAGCGGACGCGGAGCCGGATCGGGTCGAGTAGCGAGAGGTCGTACATCGTCTTCAATAACCGGAACGTATTCCCGCCGCCGACGAAGAGTGCGTCGACGCCGTCGAGATCGCGCGCGCTCTTCAGCTGCGCAATCTCGATGTCCATCTTCGCGAAGCGATCGCGAACCCGCTCGGTGTAGCTCTCGTGATCGGCGAGGGCGAACGGCGCGAAGGCGATCCGCTTCGCGCCGACGGCGCGGATCTCCGCTTCCGCGTGATCGAGGAAGCCGTATCCGTGGACGTTCGAGGAAGAAATGAGAAGGAGGCGCATGTTCGGCGAAGTCTAATGAAACGCCTCCTTCTTGCACTGCTCTGTGTGGCGCCGGCAATCCTGCCGGCGATGGCGCAAGTTCCCGCGCCGCCGCCTCCCGCGGATCTGAAGACGCCGCCGTCGACCGAGGCGCTTCCGATGAAGGTGCTCGCGCCGGGAACGGGAACGCATCCGACGGCCGACGACTTCATCCACGTGCGCTACGCGGTCTGGAAAGCGTCGAACGGCAGCGTCGTCGACTACACGCGGACCGCGATGCCGGCGTTCGTGCAGATGTCGAAGCTCCTTCCCGGCATGCGGCAGATGTTCGTGGCGATGACGCCCGGCGAGCGGCGCCGCGCGTGGATCTCGTCGGAGCTCGGCGCGGGGAAGATCGCGGCAGGCGAGACGTTCGTCGTGGAAGGCGAGTTGGTGGACATCGTCCCGCCGCCCACGACGCCGCCCGACGTCGCGGCGCCGCCGGCCGACGCGATCGTCACGAAGTCAGGGCTCGCGTACAAGATCCTGCAGCCGGGGACCGGAACGGTGCACCCGAAACGGAGCAGCACGGTCAAGGTCAACTACAGCGGCTGGACCACCGACGGCCATATGTTCGACACCTCGATCGTGCGCGACGAGGCGGCCGAGTTCCCCCTCGATGCGGTCATTCCGGGCTGGACGGAGGGGCTGGAGCTGATGACCGAAGGGGAGAAAGCGCGCTTCTGGATTCCGGGGAATCTCGCGTACAAGAACGAGCCCGGCAAGCCGCACGGGATGCTGGTGTTCGACGTGGAGCTGATGCACATCAAGTAGCTTGTTTTCATAACGTTACAGGCGCCGAAAGTAGGCATTGCCTTCGCACTTCCACGGGTGTCTAGGAGGTCAGGATGACATCCATTTTCAATCGGAAAATTCAAGCTGCTGCACTGACGATGGCTCTGATGTTCCCCGCCTCTGCCGTGATGGCGCAGAGCGACTGGAGCAAGCCCGAGAGCCGTACCAAGGGAACGGTCATCGGCGCGGTTGCCGGTGCGCTCGTGGGCGGCACGAAGGGCGCGGTGGTCGGCGCTGCGTTAGGGAACGGCGTGCAGTACGCGCGGCACACCAGCAGCAGGCGGCATCACCGCGTTCGTCATGTTGCTTACCGGCATCACCGCCGTGTCGTAACGACGACGACGTATCGCCGCTACTAATACTTCCAATGATCGGGGCGGATCACTCCGCCCCGATTCACATTCAGCGATCACATCCCGCCGAACCTGAGTCCCAGGGCGACACCGCCCGCTTTCAAATCCTTGATCTTGTTGTAGCGCGCGGTGACGTAAGGGTGAAGGCCGCCCATTTTGCCGAGCGTAATTCCGGCGTTGACGTCGTAGCCCCACGCGTTTTTCTGTCCGTTCCCGAAGACCCCGCCAACGGTCGCGCCGTTTGTCGGCGTCGTTGGATTCGTCGGATTCGGAGTTGTCGATGGCGGCGTGTAGTCGTTTGGCGAGGCGACCGGCATTGAATATCCCGTTCCGCTACCGCTGCTGCTGCCCGTTCCCGTGACCCATCCATACGTGGGGCCCGCACCGATCCAGTAAGAGGAACCGCCGGTGGCGAACCGCAGCGTCACGTCGCCATTGGCGATCCAATATCCGTAACCGTGCGCGCGCCAATAGTCGAGGTTCGGCATGATTGCAATCGGGCCGAGCGGGACAGCGAAGTCGACGCCGATGAATGGCTTCTTGACACTGTTGTCGAAATAGCCGATGTGGCCGCCGAAATCAGCCGCGGCTGCAACGGTCGCGACAGTGAACATCACTACTGCAATGGATAAAACACTGACACTGTGCTTTTTCATGAGAGTACATCTCCTCGATGTACGCCCGTGCAACATCGATGCGCCGCCGTGCCAGCTTCGTGACGCGGGTCACAATGCGTTACTCAGCATTAATGACCCATTTTTCATAAACGTCACCGGACAATTCACGCACGAAGCGCGACGGCTCCATCAGGATGTCCATTCCGGCGCGGTCGCGCGCCATCACGGGAAAGACGAGATAAAGCTCCTGCTTCGCGCGCGTCACGGCGACATAGAACAGGCGGCGCTCTTCTTCTTCGCCCGGAATGACGATCTCCGTCGCGGTCTCGCCGGCCGGAACGAGCGCCTCGAACGCTTCGTGCAGTTGTCCTTCCGGCACTTTCACGATTCCGCCGGGGACGCGCAATGCGCGCTGCGAGGGAAACCGTCCGTCGGCGAGCCAGATGATGAAGACGATGCGCCACTCCAGCCCCTTGGCCTGGTGCACGCTCGACAAGACGATCTTCTCGTCCTCGGGGCCAACGACGGCGGTGTCCTCGCCGGCGATCGGATTTGCCAGCGCGACTTCGTCGAGAAACGTGTTCACGTCGTCGTAGCGCAACGCGTATTGCGAGAGCTGTTCGAGGTCGTCGAGCCGCGCTTGTGCGTTCGCGAACTTCGCGCGCGCGTAGTCGCCATATCCGCGTTCGACGATCAGGCGGATCGATTCGGACGGGTTGTGCTTCATCCCTTTGTCGCTGAGCATCCGGAGCAGGTCGCGTGCGTTGTGTAGACGCGGCTCGTTGGCGCGGAGAAAGAGATCCAGCGGATCGGGACGGTGTCCGATTCGTCCCCACACATCGGCTGCCGTCTTCTCGCCGACTTTCGGGTAGAGCTTCAGCATCCGCTTCCATGACAGCTCGTCGCGCGGGTTCGTGACGATCTTCAGATACGCGATGACGTCCTTGATGTGCGCCTGCTCGAAGAAACGGACGCCGCTCCGGATCTCGTACGGAATCAGCCGCCGCGAGAGCTCCATCTGCAGCTCGAGCGACTGGTAATGCGAACGGTAGAGCACCGCGATGTCGGCGAGGCTCTCGCCTTCGTCGCGCAACTCGAGGATCCGTTGGGCGACGAATGAGGCCTGCTCGAACACGTCGTCGACGCCGACCACCGCCGGGTCGGGGCCGTCGCCGCGCACCGCCTGCAGCTCCTTCTGGAACTGATACCGGTTGCGCGCGATCGTTTGGTTCGCGAGTTTCAGAATCTGCGGCGTCGAGCGGTAGTTCGTCTCGAGCTTGTAGATCGCCGCGTCGGGAAAGCGGAGCGGAAAGGTGAGGATGTTCTCGAACGACGCGCCGCGGAACGAGTAGATCGACTGCGCGTCGTCGCCGACCACCATCACGTTGCGCCGCTCGCTCGCCATCAGATCGACGACATCGGCCTGCAGTTTGTTCGTGTCCTGGTACTCGTCGACGAGGATGAACCGGAACTTCCGTTTGAGCGCGCCGGCGATCGCCCCGTGCTCCTCCAACAGCAGCTTCCAGTGGACGAGGAGGTCGTCGAAGTCCATCGCGTTCGCGTCGTGCTTGCGCTCCTTGTACTTGCGGAAGACGTTCACGATCTCGTCGCGGTAGATGGCGAAGTGCGGGTAGTTGTTCTCCAGCTCGATCTCGAGCGGCGTGCGGGTGTTGATCAGGAAGGAGTAGATGTCGAGGAGGACATCGCCTTTCGGAAAGCGCTTCTCCATCGTCTTGATGCCGAGGGCCGAGACGGCGCTTTCCATCATCTCCTTGGCGTCTTCGTCGTCGAGGATGGAAAAGTTCGAGCGGTATCCGATCGCCTCGGCGTGCTGCCGGAGGAGGCGATTGCCGACGGAGTGGAACGTCCCTCCCCAGATCCGGCGCGTGTCGATGGTGACGAGCTGCTCGACGCGCGAGAGCATCTCGCGCGACGCCTTGTTCGTGAAGGTGAGGAGGAGGATGTCCGACGGGTCGATGCCGTCCTCGATCAGCCGAGACACGCGATAGGTGAGGGCACGCGTTTTCCCGCTGCCTGCCCCCGCGATGACCAGCATCGGCCCCTCGGCCGCCATGACGACCTCGAGCTGTTCCGAGTTGAGCTCCTGCTCGTAGGCGACCCGGTATTGCTTCTTCGGCTTCGGGGCCGGCTTGAGCGTGTAGCGGCGGACCTTGGTCACGGCCGTTGAACATAGCAGAATGGCGCCATGGGACCTGTCGTAGCCTTCCAGGGAGAACGCGGCGCGTTTAGTGAAGAGGCGGCCCGCAAGCTCCTCGGCGACGCGATCGAGCCGCTGCCGTGCGTGACGTTCGACGACGTGTTCGACGCCGTCGCGCGCGCAGATGCGGCGTGCGCGGTCGTGCCGATCGAGAACTCGCTCGCCGGCTCGGTGCTCCGCAACTACGAGCTGCTCGCGGCGCGCGACCTGGCCGTCGGCGGCGAGGTGTTTCTTCGCATCAGCCTCAATCTGATCGGACTGAAAGGGGTGCGATTCGAGGAGATCAAGAAGGTCTACTCGCATCCGGTGGCGTTGGCGCAATGCCACCGTTTCATCGCGGAGCACAACCTCACGCCGGAGCCGGCCTACGACACGGCTGGGAGTGTGAAGCAGCTCGTCCGGCACGGAGTGCGAGGCGAGGGGGCGATCGCCGGAACCGCGGCGGCGGAAATCTACGGCGCGGAGATTCTCGCGCGCGGCATCGAGGACCATCGCGAGAACTTCACCCGCTTCCTGCTCGTCGGACCATCGCCGAAGCTTCCCGAACTACCGCCGGCGAACGGCGTCAAGACCACCATTCTCTTTCGGACGCCGAACAAGCCGGGCGCTCTTTTCCGCGCGCTCGCCGCGTTCGCGCTCCGCGACATTAACCTGACGAAGCTCGAGTCGCGGCCGATTGAAGGCCGCCCGTGGGAGTACTCCTTCTACGCTGACTTCGCCGGCGACGCGAAGGAGCCCAACGTCGCCCGCGCCATCGCGCACCTCGAGGAGATGTGCGAGAGCGTGCGCGTGCTGGGATCGTATCCGGCCGCCGAGTTCTAAAGTCGGCCTCTTGCCCTGCCGCCTCCGCGAACCTAAATTGGTTCTTTCCGGTCAATCGAAAGTGAGTAGGAGGAGAACCGAACCGTGAACAAACCACGCTTGGTCCCGGGTCTATTGATTGTCCTGACCATTCTCTGTGCCGTGGCGGCCTATGCGGCGGCGCCGGCCGCGAAGAAGGCGCCAGCCGGTCCGACGGATGCGCAGCTCATCGCCAGCGCCATGAGCGCGGCGCCGGCGGGCATCGGCAAAGGCGCCACGATCGTCAACATGACGGCGGACGGCAAGATGCGCACGCTCCGGCCGGGGACGAACGGCTGGACCTGCATGCCGGACAATCCCGCCACCCCCGGCCCCGATCCGATGTGCGCCGACAAGAACGCGATGGAGTGGGCGGGCGCCTGGATGGGTCACAAAGCTCCTCCGGCCGGCAAGGTCGGCCTCATGTACATGCTCGCCGGCGGCACCGACGCCTCGAATACCGATCCGTACGCGCAGAAGCCGACCGCTGCGAATCACTGGATCAAGACCGGACCGCACATCATGGTCGTCGGCGCCGACACTTCGTTCTACGCCAGTTACCCGAAAGGCGCCGATCCCGACACCGCCAACCCTTACGTCATGTGGTCCGGCACGCCCTACCAGCATCTCATGGCCCCGGTGAAGTAGCCTCCGCGCGACTGTCTCTGTGTGGCGCCGGCAATCCTGCCGGCGCCCTTTCATCTATGGATCTGAGAGAACATCCGGTGGTCTTCGACGTTCCCGGTGACGACCGCGTCCGCGTCGAGAGAAGCGCGATTGCGGGGATGGTGGCGGACGTCTACTCGCCGCGCGAGGGCGAATCCGACGCCGTGGTTGTGATGGTGAACGGGTATGCGGAAGAGGGCTACCGGCGCATGCTCGGCTGCTCGTTCCTCGACATGCGGCACACGGTGTCGTGGGGGCGGCTGTTCGGCGGCTCGGGGTTCACCGCCGTCGCGTACGCGAACCGCGAGCCGATCGCGGATGCGATCGCGGTGGTCCACGAGATGCGCGGACGCTTCCGACGCGTCGCGGTGTGGGCCAGCTCCGGGAGCACGCCGGTCGGACTGGCGGCGTCTCGCGAGGCGGACTGCGGCGTCTTCCTTTACGGCTATACGCTCGACGTTGCGGAAGCGGCAGCGCAGTTTCATTTCAGCAATCCGGCGCTCGGATTCGACGACATGCGGTGGGACATCCCGCTGTTCTTGGCACGCGCAGGAGCCGATCCGTGTCCCGGGTTGAACGACGCGATGGATCGATTCATCGCCGAAGGGCTGAAGCGCGGCCTGCCGCTGACGCTCATCAATCATCCGACCGGGCCGCACGCGTTCGACCTGATGGATGACAGCGACATGACGCGACACGTCGTGGCGCAGGCGATCGAGTTCCTGCGATTTAGAATCGGACGCGCATGAGCATCCGCGTCGTCCGCCTCGGCACCGATCGCGCGAAGGGCGAAGGCCTCCGCCTCGGCACCGTCCGTCGTCCGCCGCGCGGCGTGAAGAAGGAACGCCTCGCCGCCGACAACTGGTACGACGTCTGGCTCCCGCAGCTATCGCCGAGCGCCGATCTCGTGAAAGAAGCGCAGGCCGCGACGACTCCGAAACAGTGGGCCATGTTCGCGAAGAAGTATCGCCGCGAGATGGCGGAGCCGGACAACGCGCGCCTCATCGCCCTCCTCGCCGCACTCTCCCACGACACGAACGTTGCCGTCGGCTGCTACTGCGCCGACGAGAACCACTGCCACCGCTCCGTTCTGCGCGAGATCCTCCGCGAGGCCGGCGCGCGTATCATGCCCGGCAGCCAGAAATGACAATTGCCGCGGGAACCCGGCTCGGGCCATACGAGATCGTTTCGCCCCTTGGCGCCGGCGGAATGGGGGAGGTCTATCGCGCCCGCGACACGCGTCTCGACCGGAGCGTGGCGGTCAAGATCCTCCCGGCCGAATTCGCGCACGACGCGCAGCTCCGCGCGCGATTCGAACGCGAGGCGAAGACGATCTCGCAGCTCAATCACCCGAACATCTGCACGCTGCACGACGTCGGCGACAACTTCCTGGTGATGGAGTTGCTCGACGGCGAGACGCTCGCGTCGCGCATCGACCGCGGACCGTTGCCGCTCGAGCTGGTGGTCCGCTACGGAATCGACATCGCGCGCGCCCTCGACGCGGCGCACCGGCAGGGCGTGGTGCACCGCGACCTGAAGCCGGGAAACGTCATGATCACGAAGTCGGGGGCGAAGGTGCTCGACTTCGGCCTCGCGAAGAGCGGCAACGAAGTGAGCCTCGACTACGAGGCGGCGACGGTGCAGCGGCCGCTGACGTCCGAGGGGATGATCATCGGGACGTTCCAGTACATGTCTCCGGAACAGCTCGAAGGTCAACGTGTTGACCATCGCACGGACATCTTCGCCCTCGGCGCGGTGCTGTACGAGATGGCGACCGGACGCCGCGCGTTCGACGGCAAGACGAAGACGAGTCTCATCGCCGCAATCGTTGCTGCACAGCCGAAGCCGGTGCACGAGCTGCAGCCGCTGACGCCGGCCGCGTTCGAGCACGTGCTCTCGAAGTGCCTCGAGAAAGATCCCGAGGATCGGTGGCAGACGGCTCATGACATCGCGAGCGAGCTCGAATGGATCATGGAGGGGCTCGGCCGCGAGGAGGCGCAACCGCGCATGCGTCCGGCGCCGTGGATCTTCGCGACGACGGCGCTCGCGCTGGCGCTCATTCTTGCGAGCGGCGCCTATATCGCGGAGCGGCGATCGCGCCAGGAGCCGCGGCTGATCGCCGCGTTCGCGCTCCCGCCGCGCCTGGCCGATTACTACGGGCAGGCGGCGCTCTCGCCGGACGGCAACGCGGTCGCTCTCGTCGTCTTCAAGAACAACGCGCATTCGCTATGGGTCCGGCAGCTCGATGAGGCGGAGCCGCACGCGCTGCCGGGCACGGACGGCGCCGAGGAGCCGTTCTGGTCGCCGGACGGGAAATCGATCGGCTTCTTTGCCGGCGGGAAATTGAAACGGATTCCGGCCGCCGGCGGTCCGACGCAGGTCATCTGCGACGGCGCGTCGGCCCCGAGCGGCGGGACGTGGAATGCCGACGGCGTGGTGGTCTTCAACGCAACTCTGAACGGGCCGCTGATGCGCGTCAGCGCAAACGGCGGAACGGCTCAGCCGCTGACGAAGATGCGTCCGCGTGACGAGGCGCATCACTGGCCGCAATTCCTGCCCGACGGCGATCACATCGTCTTTCTCGTCGATGCGCCGCGAACGGAGGATCACTGGGTTGCGATCACATCGCTGCGCGACGGGGCAATCCGGCAGCTTTTTCAGGGCGTCACGAACGCGTCGTATGCAGCCCCGGGGTTCCTTCTCTACACGCGCGCCGCCTCGCTTTTGGCGCAGCCGTTCGATGCGAAGAAGCTCGCGTTGACGGGCGATCCGCGAGTCATCGCCGAGCACATCGAGCAGGACGTCGACACGCACCACCGCGCCTTCAGCGCGGCGGCAGGACGCCTCCTATATCGGACGGCGAGCCCGGACACGCAGCTCGCATGGGTGGACCGGAATGGCAGGACGATCGAGAAGTTCGGCGAGGCGCGGCATTTCGGTGCATTCCGGCTCTCGCCCGACGGCAAACGCGTGCTCATCGAACAGCTCGACGCCGACGGCCGTGGAGATGACCTCTGGCTGATCGATCCGTCGCGGAATCAGACGACGCGCTTTACGTTCGACCCCGCGAGCGACGTCGCGCCGGTGTGGGCGGCGGATGGCAGGAGCGCCGCCTTCCTTTCGCTCCGCGACGTCGGCGACATCTACGTCGCCGACGCGGCCAACCCTTCCAACGTCACGCAGCTCACGCATCTGGCATCGTCGGACGTCAATCCGACCTCATGGTCGCCGGATGGCAAGTTCATCTTCCTCGATCATCAGCTTCCGAATCGTTCGGACTACGACATCTACGTCTATTCGTTCGCGACACGCGAGTTGAAGCCGTTCATCGCAACGCCGTTCTCGGAATACGGGGGAGTGATCTCGCCGGACGGCTCGATGTTGGCGTGGGTGAGCGAGGAATCGGGTCATCCCGAGGTATATGCGGCGCATTATCCGGCGCTCTCGGATCGCCGGCAGGTGTCCGACGGCGGCGGCGGACTTCCGCGTTGGCGTGGCGACGGCCATGAGCTCTTCTACGTCAATCCTTCGCAGCAGGTGATGAGCGTCGACTTGGCGAAGGACGCCGCGACTCCGCAGACTCTCTTCGCGCTGTCGGGTGCGTATGACGTCGCACCCGACGGCCAGCGCTTTCTCACCGCGATCGCGATCGACGATCCGACCAGAATCCCGCTCACTCTCGTTACCAACTGGACCGCGGCGAAGTGAGCCTGATTCGCAGTCCACGCCTCGGCGCGCTCATCGCGGTCGTCTTCTGGGGCATTTCGTTCGTCGCCACCAAGGCGGTGCTGCGCGAGATCTCCTTCGTGACGCTGATCTTCTTCCGCTTCGGCGTCGCGGCCGTTCTGCTGAATCTCGTCGTGCGCAAGGTACCTCCGCAGAACGCGTGGCCCTCTCTGGCGCTGATGGGCTTCATCGGCGTCTTCGTGCATCAGATGGTGCAGGCTTACGCGCTGACGCTGACCTCGGCGACGCATGCCGGTTGGTTGATCGGCCTGACGCCGGTGTGGTCGGCGATCCTGTCGGCGCTCGTTCTGCGCGAACGTTTTGGTTTGTGGAAGGTTGTGGGCCTGGCAGGCGGTTTTGCCGGAGCGTTGCTGGTGATCACGCGCGGCAACTTCTCGTCGGCCGTGCTGACGCTTCCCTCGACGCGCGGCGATCTCCTGATCTTCGCGAGCACGCTGAATTGGGCGATCTACTCCGTCGTCGGCCATCCGACCATTCGCCGCCTCGGGCCGCGCGTCGCGACCGCCGGGATGATGACGTTCGGCGCGCTGATGATCGCGCTGTTCTTCGTCTACGAGCGCGGATGGCGCGAGCTGTCGCATCTCTCGCCGGTCGGCTGGATCGCGATCACGTTCCTGTCGGTCGGCTGCTCCGCGTTCGGATATCTCGTCTGGTACGGCGCGCTGGAGCACGTGGAGGTCTCCCGCGTCGCCGCGCTGCTGTATCTCGAGCCGTTCGTCACGTTCGCGGCGGCGATCGTTCTTCTCCACGAGCCGATCAGCACCATCGCCATCGCCGGCGGCCTCCTCGTCATCGTGAGCGTGATGGTGATGCAGTACGCGCCGCGGGTGGGGACGCTCTAGACGGGTGCACGCGCCCCTCATCCGCCTTCGGCACCTTCTCCCCGCTCACGCGGGGCGAAGGGTACTCGATTGAGAAGCTTGCGAGAGATTCCCCCCAACGAGCGCCCTTCTCCGCGAAGGGCTTGCGAGATTCCTCCCCACGAGCGCCCTTCTCCCCC
>DASYSN010000284.1:0-12276 GCA_036003305.1 Thermoanaerobaculia bacterium | reverse complement strand
ACCTGCGCGCTCGTCCAGAGCTCGCCGCGATGTGCCCGCGGACCGTCGGACATAGTGGCGAAATCCTACTGCCGCAGAGTGCGTTTTGCTTCATATATGGCGGATTTCCTGGTCGACTCCACTTGCATTGACTGCGATGCCTGCCGCCAGATCGCTCCGACCGTGTTTTACGACAACGGCACCCAGGCCGAGGTCTACCACCAGCCTGAGACCGAGGAGGAGCTCCTCAAGGCGCAGAAGGCGCTCATCTCCTGCCCGACGGCGTCGATCAAGACAACCTCGCGGCAGAACATGTCCCGCGCGCTGGCAGACCTCCCGGAGCACGTCGACGAAGACGTCTACCGCTGCGGCTACACCTCCGAATCGTCATTCGGCGCGTTCAGCTACCTCATCCGGAAGGAGAGCGGCAACGTCCTCATCGACTCGCCACGCTTCGCCGGCCCGCTCGTGAAGAACATCGAGCGGATGGGCGGCGTCGCGCGGATGCTCCTGACGCACCAGGACGATGTCGCCGATCATGAAAAGTTCGCGGCGAAGTTCGCCGCGAAGCGCGTCCTGCACCGCGATGACGTCCGCACCCGCACCGCCTCGGTCGAGCTCCAGCCGTCCGGCAGCAATACGGTCGAGATCGAGCCGGGACTCCTGATGATCCCGACGCCGGGCCACACGAAAGGCCACGCCGTCTACCTCTGGCGCGACCGCTTCCTATTCACCGGCGACCACCTCGCCTGGAACGAGCGGACGAACCACCTCTACGCCTTCCGGAGCGCCTGCTGGTACTCCTGGAGCGAGCAGATCCAATCGATGGCGCGGCTGCTCGATTACCGTTTTGAGTGGGTCCTTCCCGGCCACGGCCGCCCGGTTCACCTCTCCAGCGATCGGATGCACCAGGAGCACGAATACTGCGTCGAGTGGATGAAAAAGCGCTAATCGCTGTCATCCTGAGCCGCCGCAGCGAAGCGGAGGACGGCGAAGGATCCGTATCGCCAGAGCGCAACGGGTCCTTCGCCGCGCTACGCCGGCTCAGGATGACAGCGGCGGGAATGTCCATTGCTCTTTACCTCCCCAATGAAGCGCATCTTTGCTCTCTTCAAGAAGACCTGGACCGAGTTCAGTGACGACAAAGCCCAGCGCCTCGGCGCGGCGCTCGCGTACTACACGATCTTCTCGCTCGGCCCGATCCTGCTGATCGCGGTCTCGATCGCGGGACTCGTCTTCGGCAAAGAGGCGGCGCAGGGCCGCATCGCGTCCGAGCTGCAGGGCGTCTTCGGAGCGAACGTCGCGACGCAGCTCAACACGATGATCGCCAATGCCGGTAAGAAAGGCAGCGGCACGATCGCGATGATCATCGGCATCGTCACCCTGCTCTTCGGCGCCGCCGGCGTCTTCGGCCAGCTCAAGGACGCGCTCAACACGATCTGGAACGTCGAGGAAAAGAAGAGCGGCGGAATCATGACGACGATTCGCCAGCGCTTCCTCTCGATGGCGATGGTCCTCGGCGTCGGGTTCCTCCTCCTCGTCTCGCTCGTCATCGACGCCGCCATCAGCGCAATGGGCCACTGGATCAGCGCGCGCTTCCCCGGCGGCGAGGCCGTCTTTCAGATCATTCAGCTCCTCGTCTCGCTCGGCGTGATCACGGTCCTCTTCGCGATGATCTTTCGCTACCTACCCGACACCCACGTCGAATGGCGCGACGTCTGGCTCGGCGCCGGCTTCACTTCGCTCCTGTTCGTGCTTGGCAAGTTCGGCCTCGGCCTCTGGCTCGGGAAGGGGACCGTCGGCTCAGCCTACGGCGCCGCCGGATCGCTCGTGATCCTCCTCGTCTGGATCTACTGGTCCGCGCAGATCCTCTTCTTCGGCGCCGAGTTCACGCAGGTGTACGCGAATGCGCACGGGTCGCGGATCGGACAGGCGCAGAGCGCAGAAACGAAGGTGGTGGTCCCCGTGCCGCGCCCAGCGCCCGCATACGCGAAGGCAAAGAGCGGCGGCAGCGCCGGCAAAGTCGCCATCGGCGGCGCCGCAGGCCTCCTCCTCGGCGCCCTGGTCGGCAGCATCAGCGCCTTGATCCTCGTCGTGAAGTCCGCCAAGAAGCTGATCACGCTGCACTAGGCATCTGCGCTGGTTCTGTGCTTCTGTGTGGGGCCGGCGCCCTCGCCGGCCTATCATGCTCAATCGCGCCGGCGAGGGCGCCGGCGCCACACAGAAGCAACCCACAGAAGCAATACACTCGCCCCATGCGCCACGCGAAGCCGGTCATCATCGCGCTGCTCGTCATCGCGGCGATCATCGCGCTGTGGCTCCTTCCGGTCGGTCCGTGGCTGAAAACCTTTCAGGCCTACGTGAAGTCCGCCGGCCCGATGGGATACGTCATCTACGCCCTCGGCTACGCCCTCATCGCGCTCGTCTTTCCCGGTTCAGTCCTCACGATCGGTGCCGGCGCGATCTTCGGGATCGTCGGCGGGACCATCGTGGTCGCCACCGGCGCGACCCTCACCGCCACGATCGCGTTCCTCCTTGCACGCACCGTCCTCCGAAACCGTGTCGAGCGGATGACAAAAGACAACGCGAAGTTCCGCGCCGTCGATCAGGCGATCGCCAAAGAGGGGACGAAAATCGTCCTCCTCGTCCGGCTCGCCGCGGTCTTCCCGTTCACCATCGTCAACTACGCCTTCGGCCTCACCGGCATCCGCCTCGTGCCGTACGTCCTCACGACCGCCATCGGCATCCTTCCAGGCACCATCGCCTTCGTCTACATTGGCGCCGCCGCCGCGTCCGTCGCGACGCAGGACCGCACCAAACTCGCCTTCACAATCGCCGGGCTCGTCATCGCCATCGCCGTTTCCATCTTCGTGGCGCGACTAGCGCATAACGCTATTCAGCGTAGCGGTATGCTTCCAACCCCAACCGGAGGTAACGATGAGCAACCCCCTTGCTGAGCTGCCCAAACTCGGCCAAAGCGTCTGGTTCGATCAGATGGAGCGCAAGCTCGTCACGGCCGGAAAACTGCAGCAGATGATCGATGAAGACGATCTGCGCGGCCTCACCTCGAACCCCACCATCTTCGAGAAAGCGATCGCCGGCAGCGACGACTACGACGGCCAGTTACGCGGTCTCGCGGCGCAGAACAAGACGCGCGAAGAGATCTACGACGAGCTCGTCCTCGAAGACATCGCCAACGCCGCCGACGTCTTCGAGCCCGTCTTCCGCAAGACCGGCGGCGACGACGGCTTCGTCTCCATCGAAGTCCTTCCGACCATCGCCATGGACACCCAGGCGACCATCGCCGAGGCGAAGCGGCTGTTCGGAAAACTGCAGCGCAGGAACGTGATGGTGAAGATCCCGGCGACGCCGGCAGGCATCCCCGCGATCGAAGAGTCGCTCGCCGCCGGCATCAACATCAACATCACCCTGATCTTCTCGAACGAAGTCTACAAACAGGTGATGGAGGCGTACCTCCGCGCGCTGGAACGCCGCGTCGAGCAGAACCTGCCGATCGCCGACCTCAACTCCGTCGCCTCCTTCTTCGTCAGCCGCATCGACACCCAGGCCGACAAACAGCTCGAAGCGAAGCTGAAGGACGACCCGTCGCTCCAACCGCTCCTCGGCAAGATCGCCATCTCGAACGCGAAGCTCGCCTACCAGGAGTTCAAGAAAGTCTTCGGCAGCGAGCGCTTCCAGCGCCTGCGCGAGAAAGGGGCGAAGGTGCAGCGCCCGCTCTGGGCGTCGACCGGCACCAAGAACCCGAAGTACAGCGACGTCCTCTACATCGACTCCCTCATCGGCGCCGACACCGTCAACACCATCCCCCCCGCGACCTACGCCGCGTACAAAGACCACGGCAAGCCGCGTCCGACGATCGAGGAGAACGTCGCAGAAGCGGAGCAGGTGCTGAAGACGTTCGCCGACAAAGGCTTCAGCCTGACCGCGATCACCGACCAACTGACCGCAGACGGCGTCAAGTCGTTCTCCGAGTCGTTCGCCTCGCTCATGCAGACCATCGAAGCGCGGCGCGACGAAGCGATGCGCGGTCTCGCCGACCGTGTCACGTTGCACCTCGGCCCGCACCAGAAACAGGTCGACGACGCGATCCAGCGCATCGAGAAAGAGAAATTCGTCGAGCGCATCTGGGCCAAGGACGCGACGCTCTGGAAGAGCGACGACGCGCACAAGAAGATCATCGCGAACGCCCTCGGCTGGCTCGGCGTCGCCGAAGACATGACCAGGCATGCGGCCGAGCTGAAGCAGTTCGCCGACAGCGTCCGCGGGGAGTTCACGCATTTCGTCGTCCTCGGCATGGGCGGTTCCAGCTTGTGCTCCGAGGTCACGAAGCGCGTGTTCAACACCCCGAAGCTGCTCGTCCTCGACTCGACCGTTCCCGAGGCCGTGCGCGCGCTCGAAGATCAGATCGACGTCGCGAAGACCCTCTTCATCGTCGCCTCGAAATCGGGCACCACCACCGAGCCGGCGATGTTCCACCGCTACTTCTACGATCGCGTGAAGAGCGTCAAAGGCGATCGCGCCGGCGACAACTTCATCGCCGTCACCGATCCCGACACCCAGCTCGGCAAGGACGCCGCGCGCGACAAGTTCCGCAAGACGTTCATCAACTACGCCGACATCGGCGGCCGCTACTCGGCGCTCTCCTACTTCGGCATGGTCCCGGCGGCGCTCGCCGGCGTCGACGTCGCGACGCTCCTCGACCGCGCCATGCACGCCGCGCACACCGCGACCGTTCCCAAGGCGCGCAAGAACCCCGCCGCGCTCCTCGGCGCTGTCATCGGCGCGATGGCACTCTCCGGCCGCAACAAGCTGACGCTCATCACCCCTCCGCCGCTCGACACGCTCGGCCTCTGGGTCGAGCAGCTCATCGCCGAGTCGACCGGCAAGGAGGGGAAAGGTGTCGTCCCGGTCGCCGGCGAGCCGCCCATCGACGCGAACGACTACGGTATCGACCGCCTCTTCGTCTGCGTCCGCATGCGCGGTCCTGCAAACGTCATGGCTCAGACCGCGCGTCTCCGCGAGCTCTCGAGCGCCGGCCATCCCGTCGTCGACATCGTCATGGAAGACCCGCTCGACCTCGGCGAGATCTTTTTCCTCTGGGAGTTCGCCACCGCCGTCGCCGGCGCGCTCCTCGGCATCGACGCATTCGACCAGCCGAACGTGCAGGAGTCGAAAGACAACACCAAGCGCCTGCTCAAAGAAGGGACGCTTCAGGGATCGCAAGTTTCGATCGATGCGGTCAACGGCCTCCTTGCGCAGGTGAAGCAGGGCGACTACGTCGCACTAACCGAATACTTTGTTGAAACCCCCAAGCGTAATGACTTGATCGCGCAAATTCGCGAGACGATCGCCCGCGCGCTACACGTCGCCACGACGACCGGCTACGGCCCGCGCTTCCTCCACTCGACCGGCCAGTTGCACAAAGGAGGACCGGACACGGGCGTCTTCATCCAGCTCACCGGCGGTAGCGGTGACGTCCCGATCCCGAACGAGCCGTTCGGCTTCGGCACCCTCGTCCGCGCCCAGGCAATCGGCGATTTCGAGTCGCTCCTCCAACACAAACGCCGCGCCGTCAGCATCGCCCTCGGCAGCGACGTCGACAAAGGTCTCGAACAGCTAGCGCAGGCGGTCAAGAGCGCCGTCGCGGCGAAGGTGTAAATGAGCGACCGTCATCCTGAGCCGGCGTAGCGCGGCGAAGGATCTCCAAATGCGCTGCAGGTGGCTCGTGCTGCGAAATTTGAGATCCTTCGTCGTCCTCCGCTTCGCTGCGGCGACTCAGGATGACGGAAGGCGGCTTTTCGTAGGAGTCAAGTGATGTCAAAAGCGCAGTTCGGAATGATCGGGCTCGCAGTCATGGGCTCGAACCTCGCCCTCAACGTCGAAGAACACGGCTTCAGCGTCGCGGTCTGGAACTTCGAGCCGGAGCGCGTCGACTCGTTCCTCCACGAGAACGAAGGCAAGAAGTTCACCGGCACGAAGACGCTGCAGGACTTCGTCGCCGCGCTGGAGCGGCCGCGCCGCATCATGATGATGATCAAAGCCGGCGCGCCGGTCGACATGACGCTCGACAAACTCGCGCCGCTCCTCGAGCCGGGCGACATCGTCATCGACGGCGGCAACTCCTGGTTCAAAGACACGCAGGAACGGACCAAGCGCGTCGAATCGAAAGGCATCCACTTCGTCGGCAGCGGCGTCTCCGGCGGCGAGGAGGGGGCGCGCTTCGGCCCTTCGCTCATGCCGGGCGGCTCCGCCGAGTCGTGGAAAGCGATCCAGCCGGTGTTCGAAGCGATCGCCGCGAAGAGCGACTCCGGTCCGTGCGTCACGCACGTCGGGACCGACGGCGCCGGCCACTTCGTGAAGATGGTGCACAACGGCATCGAGTACGGCGACATGCAGCTCATCGCCGAGGCGTACGAGATGCTGAGGAAAGGCCTGGGGGCGAGCGCGAGCGAGCTCGCGGACATCTTCGACCAATGGAACCGCGGCCCGCTGGAGTCGTTCCTGATCGAGATCACCGCGAAGATCTTCCGCGTCAAAGACCCCGAGACCGGCGCGCCGCTCGTCGACAAAGTGCTCGACAAAGCGGGCCAGAAGGGAACCGGCAAATGGACCGCGCAGGTCGCCCTCGACCTCGCCGTCGCCATCCCCACCATCGCCGCCGCCATCGACGCCCGCGTCCTCTCATCCATGAAAGACGAAAGAGTGGCCGCTTCGAAAGTGCTCAGTGTGGCGCCGGCGCCCTCGCCGGCGCGGTCTTTCGACAAAACCCAATTCATCCAAGACGTCCACGACGCCCTCTACGCCTCGAAAATCTGCTCCTACGCCCAAGGCATGGCGCTCATCCAGGCCGGCTCGCGCGAGTGGAACTGGAGCATCGACATGCGCGAGATGGCGCGCATCTGGAAGGCCGGCTGCATCATCCGCGCGCGCTTTCTCGACTCCATCATGCGCGCCTACGAGCGCCGCCCCGACCTCCCGAACCTCCTGCTCGACGACGACTTCGCCAGCCGCGTGCAGACCTCCCAGGACGCCTGGCGCCGCGCTGTCTCCCACGCGCAGACCAACGGCATCCCCGCCCCCGCGATGTCCTCCTCGCTCGCGTACTTCGACGCCTACCGCAGCACCGACCTCCCGCAGAACCTGACTCAGGCGCAGCGCGATTACTTCGGCGCCCACACCTATCAACGCAACGACAAAGGCGCCGACGCGCCATTCGTCCACACCGATTGGGCGCACATCTGAAACGTTCCGTACAAGAGACATGAGACCCCGGTTGCCCCTTTTTCTCCTCGTTCTTCTCCTTCTCCCCCTTCCCGCAGCAGCCCAGTTGTTTGGACCGAGCGATCCTGCCGATTGGGAAAGGCTGCTCGTTCCCGTCGCCGGCAGCACCCCCGGCCAGTTCGGTTCGGTCTGGAACGCAACCGTTTCCGCATACTCCACGACCAGCTCTTCCGTAGTCGTTCCTTATTGCTCCCGCGGCATCGTCTGCGGCTACGACTACTACCTGAACGACCACGCGCCGACGGAGTTCAAAGTGGACGCCGGTGCATACGGAGCGTTCCTCTACATCCCGAAAGACCGTGTGAACGACTGTGACTTCGTCGTCCACGTCCGCGATGACAAGCACCCCGCCGACAGCAACGTCGACGTTCCGGTCGTCCGCCAATCCGACTTCCATTCGAGCATTCGCCTGCTCGACATCCCGATCACCTCCGGCGTCCGGCCGACGCTGCGCGTTTACGGCAACGCTCCGGGAAGCGTGACCGTCACCGTGCGCGACGCCGCCGGCCAGCAACTCGGCACGATCCCGCTCCAGCTCACCGGCGGCACCTACAGCTACAACGGCTTTCTCATCTTTCCCGCGTCGATCGCCGACCCGCTTACGGCGTTCGGCTATCAGACCAGCAACGTCATGCTCGACATCGCCAGCGACGACGGCGCCCCGATCTGGGCCTTCGTCTCCGTCACCAACAACGACACCCAGCACATCAACCTGATCGTGCCGTTTCGAAAAAATTAGAGTTGTGGGCGCAGCACGTTCGCGATTCGCTCCTTCAGCCGCTCGAACGTACCGCGCTTGAACCACTTCCGCAGCGTGATCTCGCGGGAGCGGGCGAGGTCTTCGAAGAAGATCTCCTCCATTTGCTTCGCCGTCCCGGCGTCGTAGACGTTCACGTTCACTTCGTCGTTGAGCCGGAAACTGCGGTCGTCGAAATTGGACGAGCCGACCGTCGACCAGAGGCCGTCGACCGTCATCGTCTTCGCGTGCATCATCGTTGGCTGATACTCGAAGATCCGGATCCCGCGGCGCAGCAGCCACTCGTAGTGGACCCGGCTCGCCTGCCGGACGATCGGGACGTCCGTCTCCTCGCCCGGCACGATCACCCGCACGTCGACCCCGCGCCGCACCGCTCCTTCCAGCGCGCGAATCGTGTCGCGGTCGGGGACGAAGTAGGCGTTCGAGATGTAGATCGACTTCGTCGCGCTGACGATCGAGATGATGTACAGCAGCTTCACCGTCGAGCTCCCCTCGGACGGCGACGACTTGATCACCTGCGTCACCTGATTCCCGGCGCGCTCGACCTCCGGGAAGTAATCGAGGCCCGTCAGCAGCTCCCCGCGCGACTTCACCCAGTTGTCCATGAACGCGAACTGCATCTGCGTCACGACCGGCCCCTCGACGCGCACCATCGTCTCGCGCCAGTGATCGCGCGAGTCGGCGTCGCCGAGCCAGGTGTCGGCGATCCCGACGCCGCCCGAGAAGCCGACGCGTCCGTCGACGATCAGCAGCTTGCGGTGCGTCCGGTGATTGAACCGCGAGATCGTGTACCACCGCAGCGGGTGATACCACTCGAGGTCGACCCCGTTGCGCGTGAGGAAGTCGATCAACTGCCGGCTCATCGTCGCCGAGCCGACCGCGTCGAGGATCACCTTCACTTCCACGCCCGCGCGCGCCCGTTCCGCCAGCGCCTCGGCGAACGTGCGTCCGATCTCGCCGTCCCAGTAGATGTAGAACTCGAGGTTGATCGTCCGCTTCGCCGTCCGGATCGCGGTGAGCATCGACGGAAAGATCTCGACGCCGTTGCATAGGACGTCGACCCGGTTCCCCTCGGACAGCGGCGCTCCGGTGAGCGCGTGCATCGTCTGCAGGAACGCCACGTCCGCGACGCCGAACTGGTGACGCATGTGATAGCGGATCGGCGCCCGCCGCCGCACGATCGGCAGCGCGGCGCGGCGCGGATAGCGTGGCTTGTTCCGTCGGAAGAGCACTAACGATTCCGTATCAGCCAGATGATCAGCACGATGACGCCGATCGCGGCGGCGAGCGCGAACAGGAGAATGATCGCAAGAATCAGCGCCGCGCTGCCGGCGATCTGGCCGGCCGAGCGCGGCGGACGGCTCGCGTCGCGGTGCCGCAGGAGGAGATCGAGGTTCATCACGTTCTCTTCCCACAGCCAATCGAAGACGTCGCCGAGGAACGGGATCGCGCCGATGGTGACGTCGAGAATGATGTTGAACAGCATCCGTCCGACCTTGAGGGCGGGAACGCGATGGCGCAGCGCACCGATGACGATCCAAGCCGACAGCACGCCGCCGACTACCGGGCCGACGCCGGGGATCAGCCCGACTGCCGCATCGAGCCCGACCCGCCGCCGCGTCCCCGGAATCGGCACCGCCTCGTCCATGAAATAAGCGAAGCGCCGCAACGCCTCGAGATCGCGCGGCAGAAGCTCTTCGTCCACGACCGGGACTAATGCAAGGACGCGACCGCTAAACCGTAAAACGTTTGCGTCTGACCACACTCACGACAGACGAAGTGCAGCGAGTCCTTCCGCGACCACGGGTTCGGGTTGTCGCAGACGGCGCAGAGAGCCTCGCCCGGCAGCACCGCGCGCTCGCAGTGGTCGCAAGCGAGCGGCATCCCGGCGGCATTCACCTCTGTCTCACAGCTCACTTCCTCGCAAACCGGACAACGCCAGCAAACCGCCATCGCTACGACAATACCTCTTAAATTAATGTAGCGAAAATCGTAACACCAAAACAGTGCCCCGCGTCGCCCCTTCCGTCATCCTGAGCCGGCGTAGCGCGGCGAAGGATCTCAGCGCGGGCTGACGCCCGCAGCCCATGGCCAAAGGGATCCCTGATGCGCTGCAGGTGGTTCGTACTGGAAATTCGCGCTCAGCCGCCGTAGGCGGCGGTCAGATCCGTAGCCCCCGCCTTCAGGCGGGGGAACGGTCGTTACAAAGGTGCGAGCCCGCGTAGCGGGCGACAGGTGCCGCCCGCTACGCGGGCTCACGTCCTTGTGCGCGAACAACCCCCGCCTGAAGGCGGAGGCTACGGATCAGTCGCCGCCTACGGCGGCTGAAAGCTTGCGGATGACAGCTCTCAGCGCGGGCTGACGCCCGCGACGATTCTCGGAAGTAGTAGTTCAAGATGCGTCGCTCGAGCGACGTGCCGCGCATTTTGAGATCCTTCGCCGTCTACGCGGCTCAGGATGACGGGGGGATCACTCCTTCGCCGCCACCTTCGCCCACGTGTCCTTCAGCGTCACCGTGCGATTGAACACGACCTTCTCCGAAGAAGTGTCGGGATCGACGCTGAAGTAGCCGAGGCGCTCGAACTGGTAGTGGGAGCCGGGGGAGGCGGTGCGGATGGAGGGTTCCAGCTTGGCGTGCACGATCGTCTCGAGCGAACGGGGGTTCAGGTTCAGTAGAAAGTCGCCGCTCGCCTCGGGGTCCTCGACGTTGAACAGCCGGTCGTAGAGCCGCACCTCGCAGTCGACCGCGTGAGCGGCGGAGACCCAATGCAGCGTCGCTTTGGGCCGCCGTCCGTCGGGCGCGTCGCCGCCGCGCGTGGCCGGGTCGTACGTGGCGCGGAGCTCCACGATCTCGCCATGCTCGTCCTTCACGACATCGGTGCAGGTGATGAAGTACGCGGAACGGAGCCGCACCTCGCGGCCGGGAGCCAACCGGAAGAACTTCTTCGGCGGATCCTCCATGAAGTCGTCGCGCTCGATGTAGACGACTCCGGAGAAGGGCACCTTGCGTGTCCCCATCGACGCGTCCTCCGGATTGTTCGGCGTCTCGAACCATTCGCCGTCGCCTGAGTAGTTTTCGATGACCACGCGCAGCGGATTGAGAACCCCCATCACGCGCGGCGCCGTCTTGTTCAGATCCTCGCGGACGCAGAACTCCAGCAGTCCGACGTCGATCACGTTCTCGCGCTTCGCCACGCCGACCCGCTCCGCAAAATTGCGGATCGATGCCGGCGTGTAACCGCGCCGTCGCAGCCCGGCGATCGTCGGCATCCGCGGGTCGTCCCAGCCGCTGACGTGCTTCTCGTTCACGAGCCGCAGCAGCTTCCGCTTCGACATCACCGTGTAGTTCAGGTTCAGCCGCGCGAACTCGTACTGGCGCGGGCGCGACGGCACGCTGACGTTCTCGATCAACCAGTCGTAGAGCGGCCGGTGGTCCTCGTACTCCAGCGTGCAGAGCGAGTGCGTGATGTGCTCGATCGCGTCCGACAGCGGATGCGCGTAGTCGTACATCGGATAGATCGGCCACGCGTCGCCGGTGCGGTGGTGCCCCGCGTGCCGGATCCGATAGAGCACCGGATCGCGCATGTTGATGTTCGGCGACTGCATGTCGATCTTCGCCCGCAGCACCTGCGAGCCGTCGGGGAACTCGCCGGCGCGCATGCGGCGAAACAGATCGAGGTTCTCGTCGAATCTCCGGTCGCGATACGGCGAGTTCGTCCCCGCCTCCGTCAGCGATCCGCGCATGGCGCGGATCTCGTCGGCGGTCGAGCTGTCGACGTACGCCTTCCCGTCGCGGATCAGCTCTTCCGCCCAGTCGTAGAGCTGCTGGAAGTAGTCGGACGCGTGGTAGAGGTGCGAGCCCCAGTCGAAGCCGAGCCAGTGGACGTCGTACTCGATCGCATCGACGTACTCGACCTCCTCCTTCGTCGGATTCGTATCGTCGTAACGGAGATTGCAGCGGCCGCCGTACTCCGCGGCGACGCCGAAGTTGAGGCAGATCGACTTCGCATGCCCGATGTGCAGATACCCATTCGGCTCCGGCGGAAAGCGCGTGATCACGCTCGTCTGCCGCCCCGTCCGGAGGTCCTCCTCGACGATCTCCCGGATGAAGTCGAGGTTGCGCGGTGGTGCTTCGGTCGCCATCAGGGTCGTTTATACGATCGGCCCTAGCCCGTCAATTCCCTGCTGCCTCTGTGTGGCGCCGGCGCCCTCGCCGGCGCGATGAAGCAATGTCGCGC
>DASYSN010000283.1:0-13814 GCA_036003305.1 Thermoanaerobaculia bacterium | reverse complement strand
CTCGAACGCCACTTCCCGAACGAGCGCGAGCTCGCCGCCGCCGCCATCCGCACCGCCGACTCGATGTCGCTCCCCGCGCGCTGCGGCATCGCCGCGAGCAAGCTCGCCGCGCGCGTCGCCGCGGAGCTGCCGCAGTCACCGACGGTCGTCGATCCCGGCAAGGAGATCGAGTTCCTGGCGCCGCTGCCGATCGAGCGTCTGTCCCCCGAGGTCGATGCGGCGACGACGATCGCGCGATGGGGACTCTCCTCGATCGGCGACTTCGCCAGCCTGCCGGAATCGGAAGTCGCCGCACGCCTCGGCGAGCTCGGACGCGAGCTGCATTACGCGGCGCGCGGCATCGACCCGCGTCCGCTGATTCCGCGCGCGCTCCCGCCGGAGTTCCGCGAAGGGATGGAGCTGGAGTGGCCGCTCGTCGCGCTCGAAGCGTTCCTCTTCATCGCGAACGCCGCGCTCGATCGCCTCACGAAGCGGATGGAGATGCAGGGCTTCGCCTGCCGCCGCCTCGAGCTGACGCTCATCCTCGATCCCAATGGCTTTCACTCCCGCGCCATCGAGCTTCCCGCGCCGACGCGCGACGTGAAGACGATGCTCACGCTCCTGCGCCTCGACCTCGAGAAGACCCCGCCCGGCGCTCCGGTCGCCGGCTTCTCGCTCGTCGCGCATCCTGACCGCCCCCGCCGCGCGCAGCTCTCGCTCTTCGGCCCCACCGCCGTCTCCCCCGAAAAGCTCGCCACCGCCATCGCCCGTCTCATGTCGCTCCTCGGCGAAGACCGCATCGGCGCACCGCTAACGGTAGACGGCCACCTGCCCGACCGCTTCGCCGTGGCGGCGTTCTCTCCGCCCCCTCCGCCGACTCTCACTCCGTCGCCGAAACCCACCCGCGCCTGCGCCGCCGTCCGCGTCTTCCGTCCGCCGATTCCGGTGGAAGTCGTCATGCGCGGCGACACGATCGCTTCGCTCGAAGGAGACGGCGAATTCCACGGACCTGTCCGCGCCGTCTCCGGCCCATGGCAGATCGAACAAGGATGGTGGCGCGAGCAGCCGAACGTGCGCGAGTACTGGGACGTTGAGCTCGAGAGTGGAACCACGTGCCGCGTCTGGCGCGACGGTGACTGGTTCGTCGATGCGAGGTACGACTGATGAGCGTTCCGACATCGACGTCGTACGATCATCTGCCTATCGTTGAAAACCGTTTCGCGGAGAAGCCGGAACCGCCGCAACCCAAACTGCGACAGCACAAGTCATCGCGCCCCTACGCCGAAATGCGTGCTTCTTCTGCGTTCTCATTTCTCGACGCCGCATCGCTCCCGGAAGACTTGATCGGAACGGCAGCCGAGCAGGGTGTGAGTGCGATGGCGCTGATCGATCGGAACGGGGTGTACGGTGCGCCGCGGTTTTACACGACGGCGAAAAAGGCGGGAGTTCGGGCGCTGGTGGGAGCGGAACTTACCCTCGAAAACGGGAAGCGGGCGTCGCTCCTGGTTGGAAACCGCGTCGGATACAAGAACCTGTGCAAACTGATCACGGCCGGCGCGATGGGGAAGCCGAAGGGCGAAGCGGGCTACTCGTGGGACCTCATCGAACAGTATGCCGCTGGGCTGCATTGCCTGACGCGCGACGATCCGGAGGTCATCGACCGCATCGCGGGCATGTTCAAGGGACGGACGCACGTCGAGCTGCAGCGGCATCGCATCCGCGAAGAAGAGCACCGGAACCAGATGCTGATCGCTTATGCGCGGCGCAAGCGGCTTCCGCTCATCGCGACGAACGGCGTCCGCTACGCGCGGCCCGAAAACAAGGAGCTGCACGACGTCCTCACGTGCATCCGCGAAGGGCGGCACGTCGACAACGCCGGGCGGCTCCTCGGCATCAACCGCGAGCGCCACATCAAAACGGCAGACGAGATGAGCGCGCTGTTCGCGGACTTGCCCGAGGCGATCGATCACGCGTGGGAGCTCGCGAACGCGCTCGACTTCACGCTCGCGGACCTCGGGTACCAGTTCCCCGACTACCCGCTGCCGCCCGGCGAGACGAACATGTCGTTCCTGCGGAAGATCGCGTGGAACGCGGCGACGTCGCGCTTTCGGCCGCTCGACGAGCGCGCGCAGCGGCAGATCGAGAAGGAGCTGAACATGATCGAGAAGCTCGAACTCGCCGGCTACTTCCTCATCGTCTGGGACATCGTCCAGTTCTGCAACCGCGAGAACATCCTCGTGCAGGGACGCGGCTCCGCGGCGAACAGCGCGGTCTGTTACGCCCTCGGCATCACCGCCGTCGACCCGGTGAAGATGGATTTGCTATTCGAACGTTTCCTGTCCGAGGAGCGCGGCGAGTGGCCGGATATCGACCTCGATCTGCCGTCGGGCGACCAGCGCGAGCGAGTCATCCAGCACGTCTACGCGAAATACGGCGTGCACGGATCGGCGATGACCGCGAACGTCATCACCTATCGCGACCGCAGCGCCGCGCGCGAAGTCGGCAAGGCGCTGGGCTACTCGCTGGAGCAGGTCGACAAACTGTCGAAGTGCGTCAGCACCTGGAACTTCGGCGAGATCCGCGAGCAGATCGCCGCGCTGCCGGACGAGCTCGCGAAGAGCGGCTTCGATCCGGAGGACCTGCGCCTGCAGCACTTCATGCGGCTCTATCTCGAGATCCAGAGTCTGCCGCGGCACCTCGGCCAGCACTCCGGCGGGATGGTGATGGCGAAGGGACGCCTCGACGAGGTCGTGCCGCTCGAGCCGGCGTCGATGCCCGGCCGCGTCGTCATCCAGTGGGATAAGGACGACTGCGCCGACCTCGGCATTATCAAGGTCGATCTCCTCGGCCTCGGCATGCTCGCCGCGATCGAAGAGATGATCCCGCTCATCCGGACGCACGAGCGCAAGCATGTCGATCTCGCGCATCTGCCGCAGGGCGACAAGCTCGTTTACAAGATGTTGAACGAGGCCGACACCATCGGCATGTTCCAGGTCGAAAGCCGTGCGCAGATGGCGTCGCTGCCGCGCAACGCGCCGGAGAAGTTCTACGACATCGTCGTGCAGGTGGCGATCATCCGGCCGGGACCGATCGTCGGCGGCATGATCAAGCCGTTCTTCGACCGCCGCCAGGGAAAGGCGAAGGTCGAGTATCCGCACCCCTGCCTCGCGCCGATCCTCGAGCGCACCCTCGGCGTGCCGCTGTTTCAGGAGCAACTGCTCCGCATCGCGATGGTCGCGGCGAACTTCACCGGCGGCGAGGCGGAGGAGCTGCGGCGCGCGATGGGGTTCAAGCGTTCGATGCAGCGAATGGTGGAGATCGAGAAGCGGCTCCGCGCCGGAATGACGAAGAATGGCATCGATCAGCCGGCGCAGGACCAGATCGTCAAATCGATCACCTCGTTCGCGTTGTATGGCTTCCCGGAGTCGCACGCCGCGAGCTTCGCGCTGATCGCGTACGCGAGCGCGTACCTGAAGGCGCGGCACCCCGCCGCGTTCTACGTCGCGCTGCTCAACGCGTGGCCGATGGGCTTCTACCATCCCGCGACGCTCGTCAAGGACGCGCAGCGCCACGGCATCAAGGTCTTGCCGATCGACATCAATCACTCCGGCTGGATGTGCCGCTGGGAAAACGGCGGCGTGCGCCTCGGGATGCGTTTCGTGAGAGGCCTCCGCGAGACGACCGGCAGGCGGATCGAAGCCGCGCAACCGTTCGTCTCGGCCGACGATCTCGCGCATCGCGCGCAGGTGCGCAACGACCAGCTCACGAAGCTCGCCTACGCCGGCGCCCTCGGCTCCCTCGGCCTCACCCGCCGCGCCGCGCTCTGGCAGGCGTCGAAGGCGGCCAAGGCGGCGGGCGAGCTTTTCGAGGATGGGAGCAGGGAGATGGGAGATAGGAGAGCGGAGCAGGGAGATGGGAGAGCGGAGGAGCAGGTTTTCTCCCATCTCCCCTCTCCCATCTCCCGTCTCCCCTCTCCCATCTCCCGTCTCCCTGCTCCCAGCTCCCCCCTCCCGGAAATGTCGCGCGCCGAGAACACGCTCGCCGACTACGCCGCCATGGAAATGACCGCCGGGCCGCACCTGCTCGAGCATTTTCGCGAGCGGCTGCGCCAGGAGAACGTCCTCGCGGCGGCGGACCTCAAGCGCGTCCCGAACGGGTCGCGCGTCGCGACGGCGGGGGCGGTCATCGTGCGCCAGCGGCCCGGGACGGCGAAAGGATTCGTCTTCCTCACGCTCGAAGACGAGACCGGCCTCTCGCAGGCGATCGTCAACCCGCCGCTGTTCGCCGAGTACCGGAACGTCATCCTCCGCTCGTCGGGGCTGATCGTCGAGGGAATCGTCCAGAACACAGAGGGACAGTCCTCCGTCCGCGCCGAGAAGTTCTGGCCGCTCGATGGGTTGCAGGACATCCAGAGCCACGACTTCCACTGACGCCGGAACGCCGTTTTTTTGATGCGGATGGGTTAATCTGGCAGGCATGCTCGTCCGTCTATCCTCAGCCATAGCTGCGCTCGCGCTCACGGCCACCGCCGGAGCGGCGACGATCTCCGGAACGATCTTCGATGACCCGCGCGCGTACGCCGTCCGGAGCGAGTTTCGCCCGGTCGCCGGAGCGACGGTCCTGCTCTACCGTGACAACGCACTCGTGACGAGCGCGAAGACGTCCGAGAACGGCACATACTCGTTCCCGTCCGTTGCCGCCGGCGCCTATTGGATCACGGTCGACTCCCGCACCGTCGACAGCCACGAAGGCGCTTGGCCGGAACAAACGTACGGCCCGGTAGGCGCGATCTGCGATAACGGGATCGGCGCCACGACAACCCTCGGCGTCGCAGGTCCCTGTTACGCAGGACGTTTCGCGGCGCAGTCGGACGATGCAAGGCAGCTCGCGACGGCGAAACACGTCGCGAGGATCTCGGTAGGCGGCGCGGACATCCACAACGTCGATTTCGGCTTCAGCGACAACGTCGTGACGAACGTGAAGGACGGCGCGAATGTCCAAGGCTCGTTCCGGCAGTTCGTCATGAACGCGAACACCGTTCCGGGCCCGAATGCGATGCGCTTCGTGCCGGTCGGCAGCGTTCCTGCCGGCGAGCCGTGGATCGTGCACCTCACCTCTCCGCTTCCGACGCTGCAGCACACCGGCACGACCATCGACGGCACGCTGCATTCGTTCCTCACCGGACGCGCCGTCGGAACGAGCGGCTACGATCTGCAGCCACGGACCGGCGACCCGCGTCCGCCGCGTCCTCACGTCGACCTGCAGATTGTCGCGACAGGCGACAACGGCCTTGTCTTCGACGCTTCCGGCGCGGTTCAGGTGATCGAGATTCGCGACGGCAGAACGGGCGTGCGCGCAAACGCGGACCTCACGATGGAGCGCAGCATCATCGACGGTACCGGCGAGAACGGCCTGGTCGCCACGGCAGGAACCGTCACGCTGCGTCATGTCGCGGTCGCGGATCGCTCGCAGCATGGCATTTCGGTCGAGGGGAACACGCTCTTCGACATGTCCGACAGCGAGGTCACCCGCTGCGGCAGCGCGTCCGCAAGCGCGGTCGCGCTTCACGTCTCGGCCGCGGTGCTGGCGCGCTGCTCGGTGACGAACAACCCGGGCATCGGCATCGAAGTCGACGGCCGCGGGAACCTGATCCGCGGCTCGCAGATCGTCGACAACGCGGTCGGAATCGTGTTGCGGCCCCGCGCCACGAACTCCAACATCGAATTCAACGACATCGTCTGGAACCACAGTGGCGCCGTCGTCAGCGAAGCGGCCGGAGCGCCCGCGAAGCACAACCGCATCGCGACGAATCATTACAACGAGAACGGCGGCGCGGTCATCGGCGTCGGCACGCCGGAAGAATCGTCGACAGTGACGTGCAATCCGGAGACGCTCGGGACGACCGGAACGCCGCGCGTCGATGCGACTTCGACGACCGGCACCGAGGGGAACGGCGAGATCACCGTCGAAGGCGCGGCGTGCCCGAACACGACAATCGAGATCTACACCTCGTACGTGACGTCGGAACTCCGGAAGCACATTCAGGAGAATGAGCAGGACCTCAGCTCGGTGCGCGAGGCGCTCAAGCGCAACGAGGTGGAGTCGCGCGACGACACCGGCCTCACGCGGCTGCGCCTCCCGTCGGTCGGCGAGTTCAACTTCGCGGGATCCGCGACGGCCGACGCCTCGGGTCACTTCCGCGCCGTTGTCCCGTGGCCGCGCCAGTTGTCGCATACCGAGGGAACGATCGACCTGCGCGGCGGCGCGCTGTCCGTTGCGGCGATCGCGATCGATCGGGATGGGAACACCTCCCACTTCAGCCACCGCAAACTCGTGAATACGCGCTAGAAAGAGCGTGGTCGTACAATCGACGGCGATGAGCACGAATCCGCTCACGCCGCTCGAACCGGCGGAGACGCCGGTCGTCGAGCTGCCGACGCCGCGCAGGGCTCCCGATTGGGAGGAGATCGCGGCGTGGGCGCTGATCGGTGCGGCGCTCGTGTTCGTCCTCGTGCTTCACTTCGTGTCGGCGCTCGTCGCCGGCCTCGCGCTCTACCTGACGCTCGACCGCGTCAATCGCGCGATGTCACGCGCCGGCGGCGCGGCGCGAACGCTCTCTCTCCTCAGCGTCATGATCCTCAGCGCAGCCATCGCGACCGGCGCACTCGCTCTGACGGTGACGGTGTGGCGGCACAGCGCCGGCAGGCTGCCGGCCATGATGAATCAGATGGCGCACATTCTCCTGACCACGCGCGCCTGGCTCGGCGATTACGGGCAGTTCATCCCCGAGGTCATGACCGACGCCGACAATTTCAAGATCGCGCTCGCCGATTGGTTGCGGAGCCACGCGCAGAACGTTCGCGCCGCCGGCGGCTGGGTCAGCGTCGGCCTGGTGCACACGATCATGGGCGCATTACTGGCGGTGCTGGTCTTCTTTCGCCGCGTCACGCACCACGATGGGCGTCTTCGCGGCCCGCTGGCGCAGCAGCTCTTCGAGAAAGTGACGCGGTTCACCGATGCCTTCTCGCGCATCGCCGTGGCGCAGACGAAGATCTCCGCGGTCAACACCACGCTGACGGGGATCTACCTGCTCGCCATCCTCCCGTCTTTCGGCGTTGTCCTTCCCTTCCGGACCACGCTGATCTTCATCACGTTCGCCTGCGGCCTCATTCCGGTGGTCGGGAATCTGATCTCGAACACGGTCATCACCGTTCTCTCCCTCGGCGTCTCCGTGCCGACCGCCATCGCCTCGCTCGTCTTCCTCATCCTGATCCACAAGCTCGAGTACCTGATCAACTCGCGCATCGTCGGCGGCGAGACGGACTCGCAGGCGTGGGAGATCCTGATGGCGATCATCATCGGCGAGGCGTCGTTCGGCGCCGGCGGCATCGTCATGGCGCCGATCATCTACGCGTTCATCAAGGGCGAGCTCCGCGACCGCGGCCTCATTTGATCCGCTATTTCGGGTGAAGGGCCGGGTCGCCGAAAAGGACGAAGCTCGATCGTACGTCGGCGTCCGTCGTCGCTCTCTTCGTTGCAAGGATCGCGTCTCCGATCGCCGGCGATGGGGCTGCGTACAGGCGCGACAGGAGCGCCTCACCGATCGCAGCATTGCTCTCCGGCGTCGTGAGGCTCGACGACGCCCAGACAGCCACCGCGCCGCCATTCGGGGCAGTCACCAACGCCTCGGCCAGGCTCGTCGTGTAGACGTCCTCGAAGAAGCCGTTGAGACACGTGAGTCCGATCACGAAAGGCGTCCGCGGTCCGTTCGCCAGCGCCATCGCGTCGTCGCTCGTCAGGATCTCGTCGGCGCTCCACTCTTCGACCGAGCCGTGACCGACGAATGCCACGACCGCGTTTCCGTCATTCATCTGCGCCAGGAACTGCGACTTCGACAATCCGCTGCCGAGCCGGTCGATGGTCGTAGTCAGTGACGAAGGGAGCGCTCCCGCGAGCCGCGCCGCTTCCTTTTCGAAGTCGAAGGAGGCATCGTTCCGGTCGGCGACGATCAGCGCCTGGCGGCTCGACGACGCTCCCGACTGGAGGGAGGCCACCGTCTTTGCAACAATGACCGCTGCCTCCTGCGGCGTTCGGACCGAGAAGCGCCCGATCGGAAGATCAGGGACGCCGTCATTGTCGAAGTCGACGAACCAGTCATCCGACATCGTCTCGATTTCCCGCGTCGGAACGAAATGCGACGGCACGAGATCAAAATCGCCCACGCCGAGGTAATTGCGCGGGTCGAATGAAGCGTCGCCGGCGAGAAGCACGTACGTCGGAGGCCGCTGCCATGACCGTGACGCCGTGAGGAACCGTTTGATTGCAGCGGGATCCTTCCGGCCGAAACTGAATTCGTCGTAAACGTCGTCGACGTCGACGATCGCGACGCTCAGCCCTTGCGCTTCGTGTGCTGCTTTCAACGGCGCGAGCGACGGGATCAAGGACGAGGCGGCAATGATCACGAGGTCGCCGGAATTGCCGGCCGCGTGGAGCTCCGACGGCTGATTCGCGCTGATCGACAATGGGTGAAGAACCTGTGCATCCGTGAGCGAATAGAGATGGTGTGCCGCGCCATCGCCGAGGACGACGCTGACGGAATTGCCGGACCGAGTGCCGAGCATCTCGCGCGGGTGCGTCGGGTCGCTGATGTCGAAGACGCGAATGTCGGGCGTCGTGAAGCCGCCGATCGTGACGTTCGCGCGCGAATCCACGGTTGCGTCCAGCGTGTCATTACTGGCCTCGGAGGTGTGCCAGTAATCGACGGCCACGAAGTCGACGGCGCTGACGTCGTCGGTGCCGTTGAGCGCCGACAGCGTGATGGTGTTCGATCCTTCCTGGAGCAGCCACGGCGCGACCGAAAAATCCGCGGTCTGATGCGCCATCCCGTTGAAGGCCATGCTGCCGATCGGCGTCCCGTTCAATTTCACGCCGGCGATGTGGGGCGCGGTCGTGAGGCCCTGTAGGGCGATTTCGATCGTGGCATCGGCCGCGGTGGAATCGATATGCGCTAACGTGATGCTCTCGTCGACCGGATCCGTCGCGATCGCGCCTCCGAAGAAATTCTCGCCTCCCCCGCCCGTGAGAGCGGCGTAATACCCGCTGCGATCGATATGCGTCATCCTGGCTCGAAATGAACCACCGGTCGGATCGGCGATCGTGCCGGCGTCGGTCACGACCATGCGCTGTCCCGGCGCTTTCGCGTCGACCAGCCAGTAGACGCGGCGATCCGTCCAGTAGGTATCCGTTCCTGTGCCGTAGAACTCGATGGCGCCCGTGTTCGTGACGTTCATGGCCTGCTCCACGCCGTCGGCGAAGAGCTGAAGGTTCGCGGAGTCGGCACCGGCATCGAGGCCGGCGGCGAGCAATTCCGAGCGAGTAACTCGATAGATACCCGGACGGTCAACGGCGATTTTCACGGCACGCGAAGCCGCGAGAGCCCACTGACGCTCCGTTTGTGCCGATGAAGCGGGTGGAACGACGGCGCGGTGCCGGGATGGGGACGACACGACGTCGGCGGTATGCGGCCGGGCCGGCCTGGAGGCGGCGGAAACCGCCGTATCACTCGGGCAACGATCCTGCGGTACGGCGGGACCGTGCATCCGATGGGCGCCGGAGGCGTCGATCTCCTCCAGCCAGTATGTGGCGCTCTTCCTGGCGGTGTCGCTCCACGCATAAGTTCGTCCCGACGCCAGGTTGCCCGACCGCGCCGACAACAACGAGCCGGCGAGAAGCGACCGCGTGATCTTCGTGCGCCGCCCATCAACCTCGGCGTACACGGCGAAGCCGACGTTGCGGCCCTCGAAGCCGGTCCGCCACTTCAGCAGTGTCCTGCCCTCGCAGCGCTGCGCCGAGAAGTCGCGCAAAGTAACGGCCAGCAGCGACACGCTCGTCGCCGGCGTGAGATCGCAGGCGAGGATCTCCCACTTGTCGGTCGTGCTCAGCGTCCATGACATCGTGGTCGTCGACGGGCACGCAGATGCGCCGCCGGTGAGACAGCCGGGCTTCCCGCTGGCGGCAATGCCTGTCTCTCCGCCTCCACCCCTCCCATTGTTCGTGTCGGTGCCGTACAGCATTGTCTGAGCCGTCCCGACGGCGGTGACGTTTGCGCCGCCGGTCGTGTTCGACATCACGTCCGTAACGACGTGCCGATCCCCCGTGCTGACGGTGATCGTCGGAGTCGTGTTATTCCCCGACGCCGTAGACGCCGTCGGAATCGTCTGACTGACGTTGATGAAGGAGACGGCGCCCGCCGCCATCTTTTGACCGGCGCCCGTGATGCTCACCGTGATGGTGCCGGCCCCCGAAGTCGGCGACAGGAGGGCGTACATCGTGACGCCGTCAGTGTCGCCCGAGCCGTTCTGGATGTGATCGATGCTCGTCAGAGTCTGCGTCGTCGCCCCGACCGTCCACGTCACCGTCGGAGTGATGTTGTGACCGTTCACGGCCGCGCCGGCGATCATCATCCGGTTGGAGCCGGTGCCCACTGTCATCGTGAAGGTAAACGACGTACAGGGAGCGCTTTTCCCGCCGGCCAGTGGACACGTGCCGCTCGCGGAGCTGTCCGTATCGATGTCGTTGACGTCAGCGTGCGCGGGTACGCTGACGACCATCAGCGCGACCATGACGGCCGCGGCAGCGATGACACGGGAAGGCATTCCTGCCGAAACGGTACCTGCCACGCCATTCTTCCGCCTCAGCCGTTTGATGATCGGCATCACAGCGGCGCGAAGGGTGTGGCCCTATCTTCCTCCGATCGATTGGAGGAAAGAAGATGTACATCCGACGCTCTCTCGCGGCGCTGATACTCCTCGTGTCAGTGACCGCTTTCGCCGATGCCGGTAAGGTCAACGGGACGCTGACCATGAACGGCAACGTCGCGAAGCTCAAATACGCCTACGCCGTCACCCGTCCCGACCCGTTCGACAAGAAGAAGACCGTCACGTGCGTCATCGCGAGCGACATCGAGTTGCCGCAGACGGCGCTGCTCGACGACATGGAACTGATGTCCGCCACGATGAAGACGCCGATGAACGGGCTGCAGTGGCTGATCAACGACGAGAAGGACGTGATCTCGCTGCAGATCTACACGACGCATCGCAAGGAAGGCGGCACGCAGTTCTCGAGCGTCGGCGCGCAGAAGCTCGACCTCAAGGACATGACCGCGTCGCACGTCGCCGGCCGGCTGTACCTCCCGAAGCCGGACGACTTCTTCGGCGACAAGTATCAGTACGACGTCAGCTTCGACGTGCCGGTGACGACGGTCAAGGCGCCCGATCCGAAGGACGACCTCAAAGGGAAAATGCTTCCCGCGGGCGGCGGCGAGCCCGGAAAGGCGTATCAGGCGTATCGCAAGGTGCTCCTCGCCGGCAACATTCCGGGACTGAAGAAGGCCGTCAGCAAGGATCGTGCGGCCGAGATGAACGATCCCGATTTTCCGAAGATGCTGCCGCTCGTGCAGTCGATGATGCCGAAGACGGTGAAGATCACCGCCGGCTCGGTCGACGGCGATACCGCGATTCTCCTGACCGAGGCGAAGGAGAAGGAGGAGACGTCGACGGGCAAGATCACCCTCGTGAAAGAGGCCGGCGCGTGGAAGATCGCTAAGGAAGAGTGGACGTCGAAGTCGGAATAGAACGAACGACCTCCGCGAGGTCGCGTGGGTCGACGCGGTGGCGGAAGGCTTCGCTGCCCGCGACGAAGATGACAGGGACGTCGTTCGTGAAACGGGCGTACAACTCATCGTCATCGTCGATGTCGATCTCGCGGAGGTCGATCTTCAGCCGGTAAAGCGACTCGGCGGCGCGGATCGCCGCCTTCGCTTTGTCGCAGAGATGACACCCTTCGCGCGTGTAGAGCGTGACCTCGACGCGATCGCTCATCGCTTAGACTCTACCGCCAATGTCGATCGACCTCGGCGGGAAAGTCATCCTCGTCACCGGCGCGTCGCGGGGCATCGGCGCCGCCGCGGCACGTTCGCTTGCGGCGGCCAATGCCATCGTCGCGATCAACTATCACCGCAGCGAAAAAGAGGCGGCCGCGCTCGCTCGCGAGATCGGCGATCGGGCGTTTGTCGTGCGCGCCGACGTCGGCAATCCGTCCGACGTCGAGAGGATGATCGAAGCGGTCGAGCAGCGGTGCGGACGCCTCGACGTGCTCGTGAACAACGCCGCGACGTTCGAGGAGAACCTGTTCGACGGCGAGAGCTACGAGCACTGGCAGGCGGCGTGGCACCGTACCTTCGCGCTGAACGTCTTCGGTGCCGCGAACGCGGCGTTCCTCGCGATGCGTCTCATGCGGAAGCACGGCGGCGGGAAGGTCATCAACATCGCGTCGCGTGCCGCCTACCGCGGCGAGACGGAGTTCGCCGACTACGGCGCGTCGAAGGCGGCACTCGTGAACCTGACGATCTCGATCGCCCGCGGCTGCGCGAAGGACAACATCACGTCGAACTGCGTGGCGCCGGGGTTCATCGAGACGGAGATGGCGAAGTCGGAGTTGGAGAAGCACTACGACGACATCGTGAACCAGGTGCCGCTGCGCCGCGTCGGAACGGTCGACGACGTCGCCGGCGTGATCCTGTTCCTGGCCTCCCCGCTCGCCGACTACCTCAACGGCACCACGATCGACGTCAACGGCGGCTCGTGGTTCCACTGACGCGCCGAAACAACCGACCCACTCCCCGCACACCGCGCCAGACATAGAGGACGGGCAACAGCGCTCGCGATCGAACCTCGAACGCCTGTTCCATGTACTCGACTGGCGGGAACGCGAGCGTACGAAGGACCTGGAGTCGCTGGCGCCAGGAGGAGAGTGCGGCGAGGTCGCCGGCGAGGAGCGCGGCGCGGCTGCGATCGTGGTCGAGGAAGACGGCCGAGGGCTCATCCGCGATCGGCGCCGGCATCTCGCCCGTTTCGCCACCGAACCATTCGCGCGCGAGCGCGATCGAGTGGCGGCAGATCGTGACCACGCGCCGCTCCGCGGCACGGCTCCAGAAAACGTCGCGGTCGACGGCGTCGTAGAGCAGGTGGATGTCGTACAGCCAGATCAGCCGGTCGACGTCGTGGTGGTGCACGACGCGATGCACGCAGGCGTACAGCAGCGCGTCTTCGAGCGACGGCGCGAGCGCTCCGAGCGTTGGAATGTGCGTCGCGCGATCGCGCAGCTCCGCGTACTGCAACACGCCGGCGGTCGTCGCGTTGTTGGTGATGTCGAGGTGGACGTCGTACGACTGCATGATCCGGTTCGCGTCGAGGCGGTAGAACATGTGCTGCCGGATCACGGAGACCGTCTCGCGAAATCCGATCGACGCGAACCCCGCGCGCACCGTCTCGAGGTCGCGCTCGTCGATCAGCAGATCGACGTCGGTGCGCGGCCGGAGGTCGGGCGACGGATAGATCGAGTAGGCGAGCGCCGTTCCCTTTGTGACCAGCGGCGTCACCGGCAAAGCCGCGAGCACCTCGCGCAGCACACCGGCTTGCACGCTCTCGAGTCCGGCCGCCCGGAGTGCCGGCTCGCGCAGAGCACGAATGCCGCTCCAGCGATAGACGAGCGGCACCATGCCGTGCTCTTCGATCGCGTGAGTCTCGGCCGGCGTCGCGTCGTGCGGCCACGGCGCGGCACCGCGAATTGCTTCCGCGAAGCGCGCCGGAAATCGAGGCAGGTCAGCGGTATCCACGACGCCGAGCATTGTCGGCGCAACGGCCTGCCGTTTGCTACTTAGGAGGGTGGAACATGTCACTCGTCATCACGCTCGGAGTCCTCGCTCTCGTCCTCCTGCTGGCGCTCGCGCTTGCTTACGTCCCGATGCGCCTTCTCGTCACGCAGATGGCTCGCAA
>DASYSN010000282.1:0-1785 GCA_036003305.1 Thermoanaerobaculia bacterium | reverse complement strand
CTGGAGGGCGCGCTCGCCGAGATTGAACGCGGCGAATTCGTCGATGGCGGCGAGCTGCTTCGAGAGTTGAAGGGTCTCACAGCTCATTGAAGTTCAAGGTGAAGATCGCTCGCCGCGCCGAGCGACAAATTCGAGATGCGGCGTGGTGAGCTGAAAACCGCACCGAAGCACCTGACCTGCTCGCGGACGACCTCGACGGCGCGCTCGACCTCATCGAAGACTTTCCGTTTCGCCGGAGAAGCTGTGCGCCATCGTCGTGGGCCGCTCCGGCGCGTTCTACTCAGCCGGGTCAGCTATCACTTGTACTACGCGGTCGATGCGAAGTCGCAAATTGTGAACATCCTCGCCCTTTGGCACACGAGCCGAGGGTCGAAGCCGCGTCTGTAGGCGTGGGGACAGCCGCCCACACGGGGCGCGGGCTGGAAAGCCCGCGCCACACGAGGAGATGGCTACGGCACTTTGGGGAGCGGTGGGGCGGTGATGTGTTTGGGCGGGTTCTTCGCGAGCTCGTCCATCAGGAAATGCACTGCTTTTTCGAGCGACGGGTCGTGGCCGGCGACGACGAGGTCGGCGCGGTCGACGACTTCGATGTCGGGCGAGACGCCGGCGCCCTCTACCGCCCACACGCCGGTGGGATCGAGGAAGCGGAACTGCGGGACTTCGACCGAGCCGCCGTCCATCAGGCCGGGATTGCCGGAGAGGCCGATGAGGCCTCCCCACGTGCGCGTGCCGATCAGGAGTCCCATCTTTCGTTCGCGGAAGTAATACGGCAGCGCGTCGCCGCCCGACGCCGAATAGCCGTTGATCAGCATCACCTTCGGGCCGGGGTTCGCGTACGCGGGGGTCTGCGAGAGCTTCTCGCCGCGCCGCACCCAGTAGCTGAGAATCGGACGGTCGAGCAGCTCGATCATGCGGTCGGGGATGAAGCCGCCGCCGTTGTAGCGGTCGTCGATGATCAGCGCGTCCTTGTCGATCTGCGGGAAGAAGTACTTGAACAGCTCGCGGTTGCCTTCGCCCGCCGTATTCGGCAGGTGGATGTAGCCGATGCGGCCGCCCGACATCTTGTCGACCATCGCGCGGCGCTGTGTCACCCAATCGAGATAGCGCAGGTCCGTCTCTTTCGCCGTCGGCCGCACTTTCTCGTCGTGCGTCGCGGCGCCGTTCGGCGCGGAGCTGAGCGTCAGCGTGACGATGCGGTTCGCCTTGTTCTCGAGGAGCCGGTAGAAGTTGTCGACGCCGCGCGTCGAGGCGCCGTCGACTGCAAGGATGTACTCTCCTTCCTTCGCGTGCACGCCCGGCTCGGTGAGTGGCGAGCGAAACGACTCGTGCCAGTTCTCGCCGGGAAAGATGTGCGTGATGCGGAACACGCCGCCGTCGGCGACGATCTCGGCGCCGAGGAGGCCGTTGTCGACGCGCTTCACCTGCCAGTCGTGCGACGACTCATCGTAGGCGTGGCCGGAGTTCAGCTCGCCGAGGATCTCGCTGAGGATGTAGTCGAGGTCGTAGCGGTGCGAGATGTATGGCGTCAGCTCGCCGTAGCGCGCGCGGATCGCGTTCCAGTCGACGCCGTGCATGTTCGGGTCATAGAACCAGTCGCGGAGGATGCGCCACGCGTCGACGAACTCCTCCGACCATTCGGCGCGTGGATCGACCTTCATCTCGAGGTGCTCGAGATTGAGCGCGCTGTCGGAGACCTTCTGCCCCGGCTTGGCGGCGATGATCGCGTAATCGCGGCCGCTCTGGACGATCAGCTTCTCGCCGTTGGACGAAACGTCGACGCCGTTC
>DASYSN010000281.1:0-10060 GCA_036003305.1 Thermoanaerobaculia bacterium | reverse complement strand
GTTAAGGCCGCGGCCTTAACTTTCAACTTTCGACCTGACCCCCTGGACGAAGCGCGACGCGAGCTCGGCGTCGAACTGCGAGCCGGCGCCGCGGGTGATGATCGCGAGCGCGTTCGCGGTCGATTCCACCGGCTGATAGGTGTCGGGATCGGTCATCGCCGCCCACGCGTCGCAGATCTGGACGATGCGCGCGATCAGCGGGATCTCGTCGCCGTGCAGCTCGTTCGGATAGCCGCGGCCGTCGACGCGCTCGTGATGGCAGAGCACCCCGCGCGCGATCTCGTTGCCGAGGAGCGGCTCGACGACGGCGGCGCCGACGTAGACGTGCTCGCGGAGAACGTGGATCTCCTCCGACTGGATGTTCGGCTTGCGATACAGCCGCGGGTAATCGAGCAGCCGCATGCCGACGTCGTGGACCGTCGCGAGCAGTCGCGCGTTCTCCGCGTCGTGCGCCGGGACCGCCAGGAAGCGGAGAAACTGATCGACGGACGCCGCCACGCTATCCGTGTGCCGCCGCAGCTCCGGGTAATGCGTGAAGTCGGGTTCCAGCAGCTTCTCCGCTACGCGCGTGCGGAGCATGGCGATCTTCCCGTGCTCCAGCGCGTGCTCGATCGCGACCTGGATCTGGTTCAGATTCGCGGCGAGCATCTCGTGCGCGGAGCGGTCGGGATTCCCTTCGAACGCAACCGTGACGTACAGGCCGCGGATCGACGGCATGTTCACCGGAGCCGTGAACACCTTCTGGAGCTGCGCCACCGTGACCGGCGTGCTGCCCGCGAGCGGCGCCTGCATGTTCGTCCGGACGTGGCCTCCCGCCTCGCCGCGCTTCGTCAGCCAGACGTTCAGCTTCGACTGCAGGAAGTGCAGGCCCTCGTCCGCTAGCTGCCCGCGCGCCGCGACCTCCTGCACACCACCCGCGTGGCCAAACGCCGAAAACAACGCGGCGACAGCTCCGGGGATCAGCAGCGTCGACTTGAGCAGCTCGCGTACCGCGGCCAGCTCGTTCTCCGTCAGCGTCTCCGGCGCCGCCGGCACGAGGATGCGCGTGGCGGCATTTCGCGCCTCGAGGACGAGGCTCGCGAGATGGCCGACGTTCGCGCGCGGCTTCTGCGGCGGCTCCGGCGGTTTGGGCTTCGGCGCGGCGGGAGCCGCCGGCGCGGCCGGCTGCGGCGCCCCACCCTGCGGCATCACCTGCGGCAGGTTCTTCATCTCGCCGCCGATGACGGCGCGCGACTGCTGCGACGTCATCCCGTCGGCGAGCGAGGTCGTGATCTCCGCGCCGCCCTCGGCATCCGAAAGCGCGATGAACCGGAGTCCGAAGACGTTCTTCTTTCCGAAGAGCTCCGCGATGCGGTCGGCGATCTTCTGCGCTTTCTGCGTGTCATTCAGCTCGAACGGTTGCTTCCCCGCCTTGTCGCGCATGTCGACGACGCCGACGAGCGAGCCGCGCATGTAGATCGGCGCGACGAGGAGCCGCTCCGTCTGCGACTCGTACATGATCTCGGAGAACCGCGGCTCGGCGGCGAGTCCGTTGACGAAGAACGGCGTCCGTCCGCGCCCGCAGCGGTCGACGATCGGATCCTTCACGTCGGCGCTCTGGCGGATCGGCACCTTGAAGCCGTACTCCGTCACCAGCTCGAAGCGATTCCCCGGACCGTCGTAGAGATAGAGCGCCGCCTTCGTGGCGCGGATCTCCACCGCGCAGTCATACAGGATTTCCTTGAGCTTCGGCCGTAGCTCCTCGACGTCAGGATGCACGCGCGGAGTGTACCCGCGTCACTGCATCGCGCGCAGTTTATCGAGGATCTCTTTTTCCGAAGGGAAACGCCCCTCGGCGTGCTTGTCGAAGAGCAGCTCGTTGTTCGCGGACACCTTGAAGATCCCGCCGCTGCCGCGCACGACTTCACTGTCGACGCCAAGCTCTTTCTTGATTTCAGCCGCCAGACTGGAGGCTCTCGGGAGGTAGTTTCAAACGCCGCAGTAGTCGATTCGGATATTCATGGTCTCAGTCATTCAGTCCTGACCAGCACCGCGGTGATGTTATCGAGGCCGCCGCGCTCGTTCGCCGTGTCGATGAGCGCCTGCGCCGCCCCTTCCAGATCGCCGTCGTGGCTGGTGACGAGGCGAAGGATCTCGTCTTCGGGAACCATGCCAGTGAGCCCGTCCGAACATAGCAGGTAAACGTCGCCCTGCTTCGCCTCGATCTCCGTCGCGTCGGGGCTCACCTGCAGCGCGCCGCCGAGGGCGCGCGTGATCACGTTGCGGAGGGGATGCTTCTCGGCCTCGGCCTCCGTGAGCATGCCGGCCTGCACCTGTTCGAAGACCCAGGAGTGATCGTTCGTGATGCGGGAGAGTTGATTGTCGCGGATCAGATACGCGCGCGAGTCGCCCACGTGCGCCACCGACATCGTGTTGTTGTCGTCGGCGAGCGCGGCGACGACCGTCGTCCCCATCCCGCGCAGCCGCGCGTCCTTGCGCATCGCCTCGAGCACGCGGGTGTTCGCCATCCGTACGGCCGCCATCAGCCGGTTCGTGCTGCGCTTGTACTGCTCGTCGTAGGCGTGCGGCCAGGTGCCGTCGTCTTCCTTCGTGTGAACGATGAACTCGTTGATCGACTCGACCGCGATCTTCGACGCGATCTCGCCCGCGGCGTGGCCGCCCATGCCGTCGGCGACGAGGAACAGGCGGGCATCGCTCTCGACGAGGAAGGAGTCCTCGTTATGCTGCCGCTGGCGCCCGACGTGCGTCAGACCGAAGGCCTTCACGTTCATCATTCACCCCTTCTTGAAGAGGGTGAACCCCTTTCCCGCCTCGCCCTTACCTGCTCGAAGCTCGGCCAATGCACTCTGAATCTCTACGTTCTGCGGGTCCCACTGGAGCGCTTGCTCGAAATATCGCTCCGCTTTCGCGGAAAGTCCCGCCATCTTCGCCATTTTTCCGGCATCGCGAAGGTAAACCGGATTGACCGGCTCGAGCTGGACCGCCGTCTCGATCGCGTGCACCGCCTGGCGCATCATCGCCGGCATCCGGGTCGCGGCAAGGGCGACGTGGTACCACGCTTTCGCATCCTTCTCGTTGTGCTTCACGGCGAGGTCGAAGCTCTCGTACGCGCCGCGGAAGTCATTCTCCTTGTAGGCCTTGACGCCCTTTGCCATGTACGCCTTCGCGATCTGCGCGAAGTCGACCGGGCCGCCCTTCGTCGGGCTCGACATCTCTACATCGTGCTGCTTGCGCCGGGACGGATTCGTGAGGACGTTGACCGCCTCGGTCAGGCTCTGAAAGCGGCGCTCGGCGTCCGCCTTATCGGTTCCCTTGTAACGGTCCGGATGATTCTCTCGGGCCAGCTTCCGGAAGCGGTCGCGGATCTGCTGCTCACTGGCCGATCGCTCGACACCAAGGACCTCGTAGTAATTGACCTTCATTCGGGATCAGGACTTCGATTTTGCCTGAAACATCCTACGCGATGTCGCCCGGACCACCTCGGCGACGCCCCTGTCGTCTTTCAACCCTTTCAAATCACGTAAGGTTAATCGATTGATCAACGGCAGGACAACCCCCACAGGAGTGCGCGGATTGCGCGCCAGAGCGAGCACGATCGGGTACTTCGACATCCAGTCGCGGCGCAATGCGATGAGGCGCAGAACCTCCTCGGCGACGTCCCGCATCCCGGCGATGCTCTCGGCCTCGCCGTCGGTCATTCGCGGGTTCCGGATCGCGGCGGAGGCGACGAGACGGTTTCGCTCGCGCACCAGAATCAGCCTCGTGCTGCGATTGCCGCGGAACGCCAGCAGCACTTTTTGCGCGACCGACATCTTCACGATGCGGGAGAAGAGCGCCTCTTTTTTCGGGTCGGTACCTTCGCCCTCGGGGATGACGAGCGACTGTTGGGCCTGCGGCTGCGGATTCGCATCTTCCTGCGCCGCCGCCTCGAGCAGGTCGACGATCGCCTCGACCGGCGCGTCGACGAGGTCTTCCTCGATGAACTCCGCCAGCCGCGCCTTCTTGTCGAAGAACTCCTCACGCGTCTCGATCGCGCGGCGGCGAACATCGCCGGATAGGTTCGGGTTCTGGAGCAGCGCGTCGAGGATCTGCGGCGCGCGGAGGATGCGCGCCTGGTTGATGACGATCACTTCCTGCAGTTGCGGATCGGCGCGGAGCGCGAGCTGCTCGACCGTCGCGTCGTCGAGCGCGCGATTCCGGATCAGCGCCTCGAGGACGGAGTTCTCGTGCGTCGCGCGCGCGAGCCGCGCGAGATGTTCCGGCGCGGTGCTTTCGTCCGAGGCGAGGCCGATGAGCGTGCGCGGCGGCATCTCCGCGAGCGTCGTTCCGGCGACGACCGCGACCTCGGCGTCGTCCGAGAGCGAGAGGTACGCGAGGACCGCGATGACGTCTTCCTGCTCCAGTGGCAGGAACCCGCGGGCGAACGTCAGCAGCGCTTCGCGCGGAACGACCCCCGACTCGATCTGCTGGATGACGGCCGCTGCGCTCAGCTCTGCAGGCGCCGCGCTGTCCGTCGTCATATTCGTCAAGGCTCGCTCCGGTTGCTGTCGGCCGGGACCTCGGTGAGCGTCTTGCGGTCGAACACGCGGTCGTGAAGAACCTTCCCTTCCCGTCCGAGCGGCGGAATCTGCACTCCGTTGAGCGAAAGCTTCGGACCGGCCGCGTTGCCGATCGTCTTGAAGCGGAACTGATTCTTCGCGTCGAACACGCGGTGGTCGCCGCGCTTCATCTCGTCGTTGAAGACGCTGACGCCGTCCGCTTCGAGTTGGATCCAGGAGTTGTCGTTCATGTCGATGGTCAGATGGAGGACCGCGTCCTGGGCAGTGGCAGTCGCGTTCTCGACCGGCCGCGGTGGATGCTTCGGCCTCACCGTCACGACAGGCGCGACCACCCGCGCCTCTTCGTTGCGCGCCTCGCGCTTGCGCGCGACCGCCCACCAGATCACCGCGGCGAGCGCGATGGTCACGAGGATGAATAGATAGATGTTCCGGTCGACGCGCGCCAGAGGCGACGGGATCCCGCGCTTCGGCGGCACGACCGGCGTGTCGGACGGCTTCGGCGTCAGCCGGTCGAGATGCGCGCTCTTCTCGATCCGATCATCGCCTGCCGCCGCGTAGTTGTACCGGTTGACCATCTCCTCGGCGTTGAGGCCGAGGTAGCGCGCGTACTCCCGGACGAACCCGCGTGTGAACACCGGGGCCGGCAGCGTCTTGTGATCGTTCCGCTCGATCGCGTCGAGGAACCGCTTGCTGATCTTCGTCGCGTCCGCGATCTCCTTCAGCGAGATCGCCCGGATCTCCCTCTCCCGGCGCAATTCCTCGCCGAAAGAAGCAAGCTCCGAGTGGGTCTGTGGTTCCGGTTCGGGCACGATCGGGGGCATTTTACCCGCGAAACAGGCGCGCCAGGTCCGACCGCGTACCGCCTATGTTTTCGGCGGAATCACGCGACCGTGATTCGCCCGAATCTGCCAGGGAAGTTCGCCGCGCTGGTACCGTTGACGATAGATTGAATTTGCCTCTCGCATGAGGTTGTCGAGGGCATCTTTACCGTAGCGGCGATCGATCTCCCGCTCCATCACGCCGTTGTAGCCGATCCACGCTGCCTCACGTATCGGATCGACGACACAGCCCGCGGTCACACGTGTGTCAATGCCGAGCCGCTTCGCGGCGAGATCCATGTAGATGTAGCTCGACGGAGCGGGAAGACCCCACGTGTTGAGCCGCAGGCAACCCTTGCGGAGGTCGATCAACGCTTCGCGACGTCCTTGAAGGTACGCCGGAACCGCGCGGATGTGTTCGATCGAGCCATACATGCCAACGGTCGATGTCGCGGTCCACGCGCCCTGCACACCGTAAGCATCCCGGCGCCAAGCTGCGCCGGTCGCGATCGCGATCATGGCGACGCCAAAACCGAACGGGATCACCCATCGACGCATGGAAGTTCAGCCCGGAGCCTGATCTTCGAACGACACCTTCGCGTACACCTCGGCGACCTTCAGGCGGCAGTGAAGCGACTCGATCTCGATCTCCGCGGCGGGGTCGTTCCAGTCGCGGAGGGACCAGCGGCCGTCGGACTGGCGGGTGAAGAGTTCGACGTGGATCCGGTCCTGCGACACGAGCATGTACTCGGAGAGGGTCGGCACGGAGCGGTAGCGCTCGAACTTCCCACCGCGGTCGTACTTTTCGGTCGAATCGGAGAGGACCTCGGCGATCAGCGTGGGGTTGGTGACGGTATCGAGCTGATCGTCGACGAACTGCGGCGGGTCGCAGACCACGACGACGTCGGGATAGGTGTAGTGACGCCGGCGATCGGTGGCCACGCGCAGGTCGGCTGAAGAAACGGTGCATGGTCCGTTGCGCAGCTTATCCCGCAGTTCGGCGGCGAGATTAAGTGCGATGAGTGTGTGCCGGTACGACGCGCCGGACATCGCGAACATCTCACCGTCGATGTACTCGCTCTTCCACTCCGCGGCGCGTTCGATCCGCAGGTACTCCTCAGGAGTGAGCCGGACGTCGGGACGGGTGGTCATGCGTGATCAGGGTATTGCATTTCCGACCGCGGTGCGGGCGGGTGGCGTCCGCGGTGCGGGCGGGTGACGTCCGCGGCGCGGGCGGTCGTGTCCGCGGTGCGGGCGGGTGGCGTCCGCGGTCCGGGCGGGTCGTAACCGCGGTGCGGGCGGGTGGCGCCCGCGGTGCGGGCTGTCGTGTCCGCGGTGCGGGCGGGTGGCATCCGCGGCGCGGGCGGGCGGCGTCCGCGGTGCGGACGGGTGGTGCCCGCGGCGCGGGTGGGTAGCGCCCGCGGTGCGGGCGGGCAGTGCCCGGGCTTGACAAGCACTGCCTTCTATGTCGAGATTCGCAGGTCGAAGCTACAGCGGCTAACGGCGATCCGGGGGTTCTGAAAAGGACTCGGTAGTCCGGACCGGTTGCGGGAATCGAGCGGTGCTCTTCCTGCCGCGAGCAGGCCCGAGGTGCGCGCGCACGTCTCGGTTCCACCCAGCTCGAAAAAGGAGGGCATTGTGTTCCAGAAGAATCTCACCATCAGTCCCAATATCCCGACGAAGCTCGCGGCGGCCGTCGTCGTGGAACAGCTCCGTGCGATGCAGTCGCAGATCGACGAGTTGTACGCGCTGTCGGCGGCGGAGCGCGAGCTGTCGCGCAAGCGCGCCGGCAGGCAGCCGCCTGCCGTCATCGCGGCGTCGATGTCCGTCATCAGCTCGTCCGACACGGTCGCTCAGGCGGTCGGCGTGCCGGTCGACGAGGTCCTGCAAGTCCAGCAGGACGAAGCGGAATGGGGCCTCGTCGCCGGCGAGCTCCGGAAGTTCCTGAAAGAAGTCGAAGGGGCGAACATGCTGCGCCGCGAGAAGCTCGCGCTCATCGCCTCGCAGGCTTACTCGGTCGGCATGCAGCTCATTCGGAATCCGGCGAACTCCGATCTGGTGCCGCACGTCGAGGAGATCAAGCGGCTCAAGAGCACTTCGCGCCGCAAGAAGCCCGCCGGAGAATCATGAAGTGGCGAACCCTGGGCGCGTCCGCGCGGGCGCGCCCGGGTTTTTCACTGACGAATGCGTTTCGCGACCGTCTCCGCGCGCAATCGCTCGATGCATCTCCGCAGGTACACGCTCGTCTCGGCGCGGTGGTAGATGTTGCGGAGGTCGGCTACGGTCAGGTGGCGCAGCTGGGCCGCGGCGATGGAGCGGGGAGTAGAGGGGTTGAGGACGAGGGCGCGGCGGACGGCGTAGCGGAACGACCATTTGATGTCGTTCGCGAGCAGCGAGAGCTGGTCGCGGGTGGCGCGGCCCGAGGCGATGAGGGCGAGGATCTCGTCTTCGCGGACGCGCTGGTTGACGAGCAGCGCGGCGAACACCTTCGGGTCGGGATCGAAGAGGAGGTGTTTGATGAGGGCGAGGCTGCAGCGCCGCGCGGTCGAAATGCGCTGGCCGAGGGTCAGTTCGGTGACGCGGGCGAGGAGCTGGGTGTCGATGGCGCGGCGGACCGGGGCGGGAACCGTCACGTCGACCGAGAGGCGGACGAGATCGGGCCAGTGGAGGTAGTGCACCAGCTTCGCGGCGTACATCTGCGGCGTCTTGCGGTGGGCGACGAGTTTGAGGCGGACCGCGTAGAAAGACGAGAGGCGCGGATTCTGCGCGAGCTTCTGGATGATCGCGGAGGTGACGAAGGGGTGGTCAATGATTGACAGCGCGTCGTCTTCGGTGAGCGCGGAGACGCCACGGTCGAGGACGGCTGCAAGTTCCTCGCTGGTCGGATTCCCGGCGGCCCGACCGCGAGTCAATGTATTATTGCGGATCACCATCTCGTACGAGCTCGCGGAACAAAGTGACTGACGAACAAGAGGTTGCGTCTACCAACACGCCCGACGCGCGCGGCATTCTGAACAGCTTCATCGTTCGCCTCGCCGCGGCGCGCGTTGCGCTGCTCGCAATTCTCCACGCGCTTATTTTCAGTTTCTGTTATCCGCTGGCGTGGCTCGTCCGCTTCGACTTCAAACTGCCGCCGGCGTATGTCAACGTCGTCACCGCCAGTCTCCTCTGGATCGTCGGGATCGAGCTGGCAATCGGGGTGCTCTTCGGGTTTTACCGCGGATGGTGGCGCTACGTCGGAATTCATGACGTCCTACGCCTCGCCGCCGGCTGCTCGACGATGCTCGCGACGCTGCTCGCACTCTGGTACACGGAACGGTGGACGCACTTCCCCGGACTCCTTGGCGTATCCCGCGCGGTCCTGCTGATCAACTACGCCTTTTCGCTGCTGGCGATCTTCGGAACGCGCGTCCTCGTGCGGCTGATGAAGGACATCTTCCGCTTCGAGTCGACGGTCGAGGTGTCGCGCGTGCTGATCATCGGCGCGGGCGACGCCGGCGAGGCGCTGGCGCGCGAGATCCAGCACCGGCCGAGCATCGGGCTGCACGCGGTCGCATTCGTCGACGACCAGCGCGCGAAATGGCGCTCGCACATCCGCGGGATCCCGGTGCTCGGACCGATCAGCACCATCGCGGCGATCGCCGAGGAGAAGAACGCGACGGAAGCGCTCATCGCGATTCCGACCGCGAGCGGCCGGCGGGTCCGCGAGATCATCCGCATGCTCGCCGACGCGAACATCCGCTTCCGCACCGTCCCCGGCCTCGACCAGCTCGTCACCGGCCGCGTGCGCGCGACGCAACTCCGCCCCGTGAACGCCGACGACCTTGTGCGCCGCAAGGAAATCGTCCTCCCGGGCGACCGGGTCGGACATCTCTTTCGAAACAAGCGGATCGTCGTCACCGGCGCCGGCGGAAGCATCGGCTCGGAGCTGACGCTGCAGATCCTGTCGATGGCGCCGGAACAGCTCCACGCGATCGAGCGCTCGGAGCTCGCGCTCTACGAGCTCGGACGCCGCATCGAGCGCGAAACGCCGTCGAGGTCCGAGGTGGTTCGCTTCCAGCTCTCCGACTTCGCGTCCGCCGCCGCGGTGCTCGAGGACGTCCGGCCGCACGTGGTCGTCCACGCCGCCGCGCACAAGCACGTCCCCCTCGGCGAGCAGAATCCCGCCGAGTACGTCCGGAACAACTGCATCGCCGCGCGCGCGTTCGCGGAAGCGTGCGAGGCGGCGGGAGTCGAGCGCTTCGTGTTCGTTTCGACCGACAAGGCGATCGAGCCGGCGAGCGTGATGGGGGCAAGCAAACGCGCCGCGGAGATCGCACTCCTTGACCTCGGCCGGCGGACGAAGATGAAGATCTCGATCGTCCGATTCGGAAACATCATCGGTTCCTCCGGCAGCGTCGTGCCGCTGTTCGCGGAGCAGATCGCGGCCGGCGGCCCGGTCACGGTCACGCATCCTGACGCAACGCGCTACTTCCTCCGCACCACGGAAGCGATCTCGCTGATCCTGCAAGCGGCGGTCATCGGCGAAGGGATCCACATGCTCGACATGGGCGAGCCGATCCGAATCGCCGATTTGGCGCGCGATCTCATCATGCTTTCGAACCGGTCGCCCGAGGACATCGCGATCGCGTACACGGGCCTCCGGCCGGGAGAGAAGCTGCACGAGATCGTCCGCTCGGCGAA
>DASYSN010000280.1:0-10697 GCA_036003305.1 Thermoanaerobaculia bacterium | reverse complement strand
ACGACACGAAGAGCGCGGACGAGCTGTACGAGCAGGCGATGGCGCGCTTCAACGAGGCGACGGCGAACGTCGAGGAGCGGCTCCACATCGCGAAGCGCGACGCCGCGAATGTGCGCGAGCAGTTCCGCGCCGAGGCGAATGCGCATCGCGCGACGAGGATCGAGAAGATCCGCGGCGAGGCGGAGAAGTTCCTCACCGAAGCGGACACCAAGCTGAAAGACGACGTGACGGCGGCGCGCGATCGCATCGTGCGCGAGTCGGAAGCGCTGGCGCAGATGGCGGCCGAGCGCATCCTCGGGAGAGCGGTTTGATGCGGCGGCTGCTCTTCATCCTTCTGCTGCTGACCGTCCCCGTCTTCCTGCATGCGCAGGCGCACCAGGCGGATGACGTGGCCCACGGCTCCGAGAAGGTCTCGCACGAAGCGGCGCATCCGAACGCGGACCACGGCAACGCCGAGTCCGAGCCGAAGTTCCTCGGCCTCCCAGCGTGGATTTTCAAGCTGATCAACATGCTCCTCTTCATCGGCGTCCTCGGATGGCTGATCGGAGGGCCGATCCGGAAGGCGCTCGCCGACCGCGGCGCCGGCATCAAGAAAGCGGCAGCCGACGCGCGTGACCGCCGTACGAAAGCCGACCAGGTCGCGGGCGACATCCAGGCGCGGCTCGCGCAGCTCGAAGAGGAAGTCCGTTCCATCGCCGAGCGCGCGCAGCAGGAAGGGGAGCGCCAGAAGCGCGACCTCATCGCCGCCGCCGAGACCGAAGCAGCGAAGATCCTCGCCTCGGCACGCACGGAAGTCGACAACAAACTGAAGAACGCCCGCCGCGAGCTCACCGAGTACGCCGGCCAGCTCGCCAGCGAGCGCGCCGAGCAGATCATGCGCGAGCGAATGACCGATGAAGACCGCGCCCGCATCTTCCGCGACTCGCTGCGCGAGGTCGAAGAGGTGAAGGGATGATCGTCCGCCGCTTCGCACGTCCGTACGCGAAGGCGATCATCGAAGTGGCCGGCTCGGCGCAGAAGGCGAGCGCGATCCGCGGCGAGCTGATGCCGTTCGCGGCGACGCTCCGCAACTCCGTCGAGCTGCAGGAGGTCTATGCCAACCCCGGCATCGACCTCGATTCGAAGCTCGCCATCACCAAGACCGTCGCTCGGAAGCTGAAGATCTCGGAGATCGGGGAGAAGGTGCTCGAGGTCCTCGTCCGCAACCAGCGGATCAACGACGTCGACTCGATCCTCGCCGCGCTGGCGGCGTTCACCAACGACATGCTCGGCGTCGCGGTGGCCGAGGTGCGGACGGCGAAGAGTTTGACGCCGGACGAGATGGACCAGCTCGCGAACGTCCTCGGCAAGAAGGTCGGCAAGCGCGTGGAGCTGGACGTGCGCACCGATCCGTCGCTCCTCGCGGGATTCGTCGCAAAGATTGGCAGCGAGATTTACGACGCCTCGGTCCTTCGCAAGATCGATCGTTTTCGTGAATCGTTAGCTTAGATATTTTTCGGAGACCATAATGGCCGTCGATTTACGTGCAGAAGAAATTACAGAGATCATCCGCCAGCAACTGAGCGGCATCGGCCGCGGCGTCGACGTTTCGGAAGTCGGCACCGTGACCTCGGTCGGCGACGGCATCGCCCGCGTCTACGGACTCGAGCGCGTCATGGCCGGCGAGCTGGTCGAGTTCGGCCACAACGTCGCGGGTCTGGCGCTGAACCTCGAGGAAGACTCGGTCGGCGTCGTGCTCCTCGGCGAGTCGCAGACCATCGCCGAAGGCGACGTCTGCAAGCGCACCGGCAAGATCATGTCGGTCCCGGTCGGACAGGCGATGGTCGGCCGCGTAGTGAACGCGCTCGGCCAGCCGATCGACGGCAAGGGTCCGGTCAATACCACCGAGTTCTACCCGATCGAGCGCCTGGCGCCCGGCGTCGTCGACCGCAAGCCGGTCAAAGAGCCGCTGCAGACCGGCCTCAAAGCGATCGACGCGATGGTTCCCATCGGCCGCGGCCAGCGCGAGCTGATCATCGGCGACCGGCAGACCGGCAAGACGGCCGTCGCGGTCGACACGATCATCAACCAGAAGGGCAAAGACGTCATCTGCATCTACGTCGCGATCGGCCAGAAGAAGTCGACCGTGGCGCAGGTGGTCCGCACGCTCGAAGAGCACGGCGCGATGGATTTCACGATCATCGTCAACGCCTCGGCGTCGGAAGCCGCCCCGCTGCAGTACCTCGCCCCCTACGCCGGCTGCGCAATGGGCGAGTACTTCATGTACAACAAGCAGCACGCCCTCTGCATCTACGACGATCTTTCCAAACACGCGGCGGCGTATCGCGAGATCTCGCTGCTGCTCCGCCGCCCGCCCGGACGCGAGGCGTATCCGGGCGACGTTTTCTATCTCCACTCCCGCCTCCTGGAGCGCGCCTCGAAACTGAGCGATGCGATGGGCGGCGGCTCGCTGACGGCGCTGCCGGTCATCGAAACGCAGGCGAGCGACGTCTCGGCCTATATCCCGACGAACGTCATCTCGATCACCGACGGGCAGATCTTCCTCGAGACAGACCTCTTCCACTCCGGCGTCCGTCCCGCGATCAACGTCGGCATCTCGGTCTCGCGCGTCGGCGGCGCGGCGCAGGTTCGCTCGATGCGTACCGTTTCCGGCACGCTACGACTCGACCTCGCGCAATACCGCGAGCTCGCTGCGTTCGCGCAGTTCGGCTCCGACCTCGACAAAGTCACGCAGTCGCAGCTGAACCGCGGCAAGCGTCTCGTCGAGATCCTCAAGCAGGGGCAGTATCAGCCGCTCCGCGTCGGTCTCCAGACCGCCTCGGTCTACGCCGGCACGAAGGGCTTCCTCGACAACCTGAACGTCGAGTCGGTCCGTCCGTTCGAGGCGGCGATGCACCAGTTCCTCAATGACGAGCATCTCGAACTGCTCGACCGCCTCGAGAAGGCGCCGAAGTTCGACGAGAAGCTCGAAGGCGATCTCCGCAGCGCGGTCACCGACTTCAAGAACAACTACGTGAAGGACAACCCGAACGTAGTCGTGTCGTAAACAAATGGCCAGCACGATCGACATCCGGCGCCGGATCCGGAGCACGAAGAACATGCAGCAGCTGACGAAGGCCATGAAGATGGTCTCGGCGGCGAAGCTGCGCCGTGCGCAGGACCGGATCTTCGCCGCGCGCCCCTACGCGGCGGCGCTGCGCGAGGTGCTCTCCTCGGTCGCCACGCGCGTCGAGGACATCACGCATCCTCTTCTTCAGGCGCACGAGGCGGAGCGCAACGTCCTGCTGGTCGTCATCACGGCCGACCGCGGCCTCTGCGGCGCGTTCAATAGCAACATCCTCCGCGCCGCGATGAACGCCATTCGCGACCGCGGCTGGGAGTCGATCACCGTCCTCCCGATCGGGCGCAAGGCGATGGACTTCTTCAAGCGCCGCCCGTTCCCGGTGCGCCACGGCGCGCAGCTCATGCAGGCGCTCTCGCACGAAGAGTCGCACCTCATCGCGCAGAAGCTCGTCGACGACTTCACGTCCGAGAAGGCCGACGCCGTGTACGTCATCTACAACGAGTACAAGTCGATCATCTCGCAGGTCGTCCGCGTCGAGCGGCTGCTGCCGATCGACCGCGCGTGGGACGAGCAGACGACCGCCGTCGACTACCTCTACGAGCCGGGGCCGGGGCAGATCCTCTCCGAGCTCCTCCCGAAGCACATTGAATATCAGCTCTATCGCACGCTCCTCGAGTCGGCCGCGGCCGAGCAGGGAGCGCGCATGACGGCGATGGAAGCGGCGACCAAGAACGCCTCGGACATGATCAATCACCTGACGCTGACCTACAACCGCATCCGTCAGGCGGCAATCACCAAAGAAATCATCGAAATCGTTTCGGGCGCGGCAGCGGCCGAAGGGTGAACACCCGGCATCCGTTATCCGGCATCCGGCATGAGGTTCGATGCCGGATGCCGGATGCCGGATGCCGAATCAAACGGAGAAACAAATGGCTGAGACAGCAGCTCAGAAGTTCGGCAAAGTCGTTCAGATCATCGGCCCCGCGGTCGACGTGCAGTTCGAGGAAGGGCACCTTCCGCCGATCTACACCGCCGTGCGCATCGTCGATGACGGCGAGCTCGGAAAAGTGAAGATCGACGTCGTCGCCGAGGTGGCGAATCACGTCGGTGAAGGCGTGGTGCGTTGCATCGCCATGAAGCCGACCGACGGCATGGTCCGCGGCATGAAGGCGATCGACACCGGCGCGCCAATCTCGGTTCCGGTCGGCCGCGAGACTCTCGGCCGCATTCTCAATGTCCTCGGCGAGCCGGTCGACGAGAAGGGCCCGGTCAACTCCGAGGCCCGCTGGTCGATTCACCGCGAGGCGCCGAAATTCGAAGAGCAGTCGACCGAGATCGAGATGTTCGAGACCGGCATCAAGGTCGTCGACCTGCTCGAGCCGTACACCAAGGGCGGCAAGACCGGCCTGTTCGGCGGCGCCGGCGTCGGCAAGACGGTTCTCATTCAGGAGTTGATCAACAACGTCGCCAAGGCACACGGCGGCTACTCGGTGTTCGCCGGCGTCGGCGAGCGGACGCGCGAAGGCAACGACCTCTGGCTCGAGTTTGCCGAGAGCGGCGTCATCGTGCCAGGCGATCCGTCGAAGTCGAAGGCCGCGCTGATCTATGGCCAGATGACCGAGCCGCCGGGCGCGCGCCTCCGCGTCGGCCTCACCGGCCTCACGGTCGCCGAGTACTTCCGCGACGCGGAAGGCCTCGACGTGCTGCTCTTCATCGACAACATCTTCCGCTTCACTCAGGCGGGCTCGGAAGTCTCCGCGCTCCTCGGCCGCATGCCGAGCGCCGTCGGATACCAGCCGAACCTCGCGACCGAAATGGGCGAGCTGCAGGAGCGCATCACCTCGACCAAGCGCGGCTCCATCACGTCGGTCCAGGCGATCTATGTTCCCGCGGACGACCTCACCGATCCCGCACCGGCGACCGCGTTCGCGCACCTCGACGCAACGACTGTTCTCTCGCGCCAGATCGCCGAGCTAGGTATCTACCCGGCCGTCGATCCGCTGTCCTCGACCTCGCGCATTCTCGATCCGCGCATCGTCGGCGACGAGCACTACAACACGGCACGCTCGGTCCAGGCGGTGCTGCAGAAGTACAAGGACCTCCAGGACATCATCGCGATTCTCGGCATCGACGAGCTGTCGGAAGAAGACCGCGTCATCGTCAATCGCGCCCGCAAGGTGCAGCGCTTCCTCTCGCAGCCGTTCCACGTCGCCGAGCAGTTCACCGGCATCCCGGGGCAGTACGTCAAGATCTCCGAGACCATTCGCGGCTTCCGCGAGATCGTCGAAGGAAAGCACGACGACATCCCGGAGCAGGCGTTCCTGCTGCAGGGGACGATCGAACAGGTGCTCGAGAAGAACGAGCAGATGAAGCGCGAGGCGGCGTAGGGAACTTCGATGGCCGACACGCTTCCAACGAAGATCGCCCTGACGGTCGTCACCCGGGAACGCAAGTTCATCGAGGTCGACGTCGACGAGGTCGTGCTGCCGGCGAGCGACGGCGAGATCGGCGTCCTTCCGGGACACACGCCTCTCCTGACGACGCTCCGCATCGGGACGCTGCGTTACCGCGCGGGCTCGAACGTCGAGCGGATCGTGATCTCGTGGGGCTTCGCGGAAGTGCTGCCCGATCGCGTCATCGTCCTCGCCGAGCGCGGCGTGCTGCCGGCCGAGGTCGACATGACGGCCGCCGAAGCCGAACGGACCGAGGCCGAGAAAGAGCTGGCCTACCTCTCGTCGAACGATCCGGAGTTTGCGATCGTCGAAGGGCGGCTGGAAGAGTCCGTCGCCTTGATTAACATTCATCGCGAATAGCGGGTTGCGGGGTTACGAGGTTGCGAAGTTTCGCAAACCACGTAACCTCGTAACCACGTAACCTCGCAACCTATGGACGACTGGCTCGAGCGGTTCGCGCGCGCGAACTTCGCGCGCAGCGCTGACACGGCGCACGATCTCAAGACGCCGCTGAACGTCGCGGTGCTCAACCTCGAGTTGCTGCGCATGCGGATGCGCAAGCTGGCGGGCGATGACGACGAGAAGCTCGCCGGCTACGCGAAGGCGATCGAGCTGGAGCTGCGCCGGATGGGGCGGATCTTCGACGCGTTTTTTCTGCTTTCGACGCCGCCGAAGGACGAGCCCGTCCCTGTCGACCTCGCGGCGATCTGTGCTGAAGCCGGTGGTACGGAGGTGGGGGAGCCGTTTCTGATCCGTGCGCACGAAACGCGAATTCGTCAGGCGTTCAAAATGTTCTTTGAAGGATCGGCCGCCCTGATGAGCGCCGCAGATCGCCGCACCGAGGTCAGCCGGAGCGCGGATTTTGCAGTGACGCAAACGGGCACGGCTGTGGCAGCAGATTTAGACGTCAGCAAGATATTCAAGTTCTACTACACTGATCCAAACGGCAATCCCGACCTCTCCCTGGCCACCGCGCGGCTCATCGTCGAGACGTACGGCGGCGTACTGAGTGCCGAGAATGACCGTGATAAGGTTTTGATTCGGATGGTCCTCCCAGGAGATCGATGAAGCGCATTCTGATCGTTGATGATGATCGTGCCACCAGCGCCGGCATGGCCGATGTGGTGGAAGAGTGGGGATACGAGCCCGAACTGGCCGACACCCTGAAGGCCGGCTGGAACTCGATCTCGAAACTCGTCCCCGACGTCGCGATCGTCGACCTCAAACTGCCGGACGGTAGCGGCCTCGATCTTCTCCACAGAGTCAAGGAGACCTACCCGGACGTCTCGGTCATCATCCTTACGGGCCACGCAACCGTCGACTCGGCCGTCAAGGCCCTCAAAGTCGGCGCCGAGGATTACGTCACCAAGCCGGTCGACCTCCCGCGTCTTCAGGTCATTCTCAAGACCATCGAAGACAAGCAGATGATGAAGCAGGAGATCCTCGAGCTTCGTCGTCAGCTCCAGGAGATGGGGAAGCTCGGCCACCTGGTCGGCAAGTCCCCGCGAATGCAGAAGCTCTTCGAAGAGATCGAGATGGTCGCGAACACCGACGCGAACGTCTTCATCGTCGGAGAGTCAGGCTCGGGCAAAGAAGTGGTTGCGAACACCATCCACTCGCTTTCCCCGCGCCGCCGGAACAAGCCGTTCATCGCGTTCAACTGCGGCGCGATCGCGCCGACCCTGATCGAGTCGGAGATCTTCGGCCACGAGAAGGGCGCGTTCACGAACGCCATCAAGCGCCGCGAGGGCTACTTCGAGACGGCGAAGGGCGGCACCGTGTTCCTCGACGAGATCACCGAAATGCCGATCGAGCTGCAGGTCAAACTCCTGCGCGTGCTGGAAGAAGGGAAGTTCCGGCGCGTCGGCGGCAACGAAGAGATCAACATCGACGCGCGCATCATCGCGGCGTCCAACCGCGATCCGCAGAAAGCGATCGCCGACGGCAAGATGCGCGAGGATTTGTACTACCGCTTGAACGTCTTCCCGATCGAAGTGCCGCCGCTGCGCGAGCGCCTCGAAGACATCCCGCTCTTCTCGCACTTCTTCCTCCAGAAGCTGAACGAGACGGAAGACAAGAAGGTCGAGGAGATCGACGGCGAGTTCATCGAGGCGCTGCAGGGCTACGAGTGGCCGGGCAACGTGCGCGAGCTGCGCAACGTGATCAACCGCGCGTTCATCATGGCGCGCACGAACGTGCTCACGGTCGAATGCCTCCCCGACAAGCTCCTCGGCGCGCGCAAGCGCCGCAACAAGAACGCCGTGCAGATCCCGCTGGGCCAGCCGATGGAAGAGGTCGAGCGCATCGTCATTGAAGAGACGCTCCACATGACCGACGGCGACCGCCGCAAGACCGCCGAGATCCTCGGCATCTCGTACAAGACGCTCTACAACAAGACGAAGAAGTACAAGTCGGCCGGAGCGGACGAAGACGACGACGAGGAGTAGTGGCCGCTCCGTCGTGCGCGACGCGGTTCGGATCATCGTCCTCTGCGCGAGTCTCGGCTTGCTCGTCACCTCCCTGATCGTCTCCATCAGGTTCACGTCATTCGGCGTCCACTCGACGTCTCCGTACCTGATTGGATTCTTCGCGCTGACCGCCTTCTACTGCTGGTTGGTCGACGCACTCGCCAGGGACCCGGAAGCGCTGGGCACCGGCCTCGTGGTTTGCGGCGCAACCGCGTTCTTGACGCTCCTGGCGATCGGTCAACTCGCGCACGTCGTGGACTTCAAGAAGGGCGGAGGCGATCAATGGATCGCCAACATCGATCACCCTGGTGATCTAACGCCTCTCGAATTCCACGCCGGTTTGAACCCGCCCAGGGTCATCAGCAAGACCGACGCGGAGTTCGACGACAAGGCACTCGCGCTGCGAGCACGGGGCATCAATGTACTCGGCCCGGTCGGTCTCGAGGCCACGATCGACATCGACGGAACAGCGAGGGACATGCGATTCAGCGGCGGCGACCCGGACTTGGGTCCTGCGGCGATCGAGGCGGTGCGGTCGTGGCGTTTCGAGCCGGCGACTCGCGACGGCAAGCCTGTGCCGGCCGCCGTCGAGCTCAGCGTGCATTTCGCAGGCGACGACGGCACGCTGCCTGCGGTACGAGCGAGAACACAAGCAGCAGCGGACAGGACACCGCCACGCGTCGTCCTGCGCACCGAGCCGGAATTGACCGACGCCGCAAAGCGCGCGCACATCACCGGTGTCGTGCTCATAGAGGCGAACGTCGACATCTACGGCCACGTCACGAGCACGCGCGTTCTGCGCGGACTCGGAAAAGGTTTGGACGAGCGTGCCGCCGCTGCGGTGAAGAGCTGGGAGTTCGCCCCCGCGACGCTCGACGGACACCAGGTCGCGGCGCTCATCAACGTCGAGGTCGAGTTCAAAGACTGATGTACGAACGCGCGCGTGCCGGTGGTCTTTTCGTCATGGGAATCATGGCGCTGCTTGGTTCGGCGATCCTGGTGAGCCTGTACTCGGACTTGAAGCATCCCACGTACGGTTTGCCGATCGGCGGTGGCATGCTGGCCGTCATCGCTCTCTACTGCCGTCACCGATGTGTCCACGAGGATGAGCCATTGATGGCGAAGCTGGGGACGTGGGCCGTGCTGGTCGCGTTTCTCATCGAAGCGACCGCATTCGTGTTCGGGCTGCTCATCTCTCTCTGCTGCTGATCCACCAGCGGTAGCGTTTTTGCGGAGAGCGCGGAGGCGGTGCTATCGTCCCCGCTTCGATCTAACGACGCTTCTCTCACGCGCGCGCATGATGCGCGCGCGAGGAATTCCGGCGTCGCCGTTCAGGGTTGGGCGTTCCGCTATGGCCAAGAACCTCGTCATCGTCGAGTCTCCCGCGAAAGCGAAGACGATCAACAAATTCATCGGGAAAGACTACGTCGTCAAGGCGTCGGTCGGTCACGTCCGTGATCTCCCGAAGAGCGAGATCGGCGTCGACGAGGAAACCTTCGAGCCGACGTACCAGGTGCTCGAAGGGAAAGAGAAGGTCGTCAGCGAGCTGAAGGCCGCCGCGAAGAAGGCCGACACCATCTACATCGCGTCGGACCCTGATCGCGAGGGAGAGGCCATCGGCTGGCACGTGATGAGTCTCCTCGGCGGCGACTCGAAGAAAGTGCGCCGCGTCCTCTTCCACGAGATCACCAAGAACGCCGTGAAGAAGGCGATGGACAATCCCGGCGTCATCGACATGAACAAGGTGAACGCCCAGCAGGCGCGCCGCGTTCTCGATCGCCTCGTCGGCTACAAGCTCTCGCCGCTGCTGTGGGACAAAGTGCGCCGCGGCATCTCCGCCGGCCGCGTGCAGTCGGTCGCGATGAAGATGATCGTCGACCGCGAAGACGAGATCAAAGCGTTCACCCCGGTCGAGTACTGGTCGTTCGCCGCGAAGCTCGAGGCCAACACGCCGCCGCAGTTCATCGCGAAGCTGACGAAGGTCGAAGGCAAGAAAGCGGAAGTCGGCAACGAGACGGACGCACGCAAGATCGAGGCGACCCTCAAGAGCGGCAAGTATGTCGTCGAGCAGGTCGCGCGGAAAGAGAAGAAGCAGTCGGCGGCTCCGCCCTTCATCACATCGACGCTGCAGCGCGCCGCGTATAACCGTTTCAAGTACCCGGTGAAGCGGACGATGCAGATCGCGCAGAAGCTCTACGAAGGCAAGGAGCTCGGCCAGTACGGTCTGGTCGGCCTGATCACCTACATGCGTACCGATTCGGTCCGCATCTCCGACGACGCCCTCGGCGAGGTCAGACAATATATCAGCGCGAAATACGGTGCCGATATCCTTCCTGATAAGCCAAACGTTTATCGTGTCAAAAAAGCTGCACAGGCGCAGGAAGCGCACGAGGCGATCCGCCCGACGTCGCTGGAGTTCGATCCCGAGCGGATCAAGGACTACCTCACCAAAGAGGAGTACAACATCTTCAAGCTGATCTGGGACCGCTTCGTCGGGTCGCAGATGAAGCCCGCGCTGTTCGACGTCACCGACGCCGACATCGCCAACGGGCCGTACACCCTCCGCGCGTCGGGCGAAGTGCTGAAGTTCCCCGGCTTCCTCGCCATCTTCCAGGACACGGCGAAGGACGACGACGACGAGGAGAGCGCCGAGAACGACAAGGCGCTCCCGCCTCTGAACGAAGGCGACGTCCTGCAGCTCATCAACCTCGA
>DASYSN010000279.1:0-15462 GCA_036003305.1 Thermoanaerobaculia bacterium | reverse complement strand
ACGGCCACCGTTCCACCACCGCCTGTGCCTGTGGTGAAGATCACTCCGAAGCCCGCCGGCGAGGGCGCCGGCGCCACACAGAAGCAGGCGGCGAGTGCAACGCATCTGGAGCGGAATGCGGCGGGTGTCCAGACGATGACGAACAGCGGAATGGCGGCGCCGTTGCCGAAGGTGAGCGTGAAAGCGGACGCCATCCGCTCCCATTACGACGAGATGGCGCAGACGTTCGCGTCGCAGGCGACGGGCAAGTACACGGTGCAGTTCGAGCTCGTTTGTCAGACGTCGTCGGTGACGAAGGCGGTCGAGGCGGGGGGGACCAACGTCTGGTTCATCCCGATCTCGTACAAGGGGCAGGGGTGCTACCGCGTCTTCTGGGGCCACTACTCGACGAAAGCCGAGGCGCAGAAGGGGCTGAAGCAGATTCCGGCGGGGCTGCGCTCGGAGTCGAAACCGGCGGTCGTCAGCGTCCCGAAGAAGTAGTCCAGCGTGTGGCTCATTGATGGCAGCAACGTCCTCGGCGCGATGCGCGCCGACCTGCACGCTGTCGAGTCGAAGCGGGAGCTCGCGCGCGTCGTCGCGTCGTTCTCACGTGCACGTCGGACGAAGGTGACGCTCTTCTTCGACGGTCCGGAGCCGGCGAACTTTGCCCGTCACCTCGGCGGCGCGACGATCGTCTTCACCGGCAAGCGAAAGGCCGACGAGGTGATCGTGGAGCAGGCGCGGGCGGTGCGCGACGCGCACGTCGTGACGTCCGATCGCGAGCTGGCCGCGCGGGCCGGCGGCCGGCGGGTGGAGGTCGTCGACGCGCTGCAGTTCCTGCGCGAGCTCGAAGCGGCGGAAGTCGAGCCGGGCGCGAAACCGGCGGAGGACTGGATGAGCTACTTTTCCGATCCGAAAAACCGGCAGAAATTTTAATGTCGGCGCGCCGACATTGTTTGTAATTGCTGAATCGGAAGCTATTTAACAGATGACATTTTCATGTCGGCCGTTCTGTTACGCTTACCATGTGGAGCGGCTCGGGGATCGCCGCATCGAGAGGTGCGGAGGAAAGTCCGAACTCCCACGGGCAGCAGGCTGGCTAACGGCCAGGCGCGGTGACGCGACGGAAAGTGCAACAGAGAACAGACCGCCAATCACGGCCCCGAGCGCAAGCGACGAGCCGTGAGGCAAGGGTGAAACGGTGCGGTAAGAGCGCACCGCGGACCGCGTGAGCGGGACGGCATGGCAAACCCCCTGCGGAGCAAGACCAAATAGGGAGGCAGTGGAACCGCCCGTTTCCGTATAAGCCTCCGGGTAGGTTGCTTGACCACCGCGGCAACGCGAGTGGCAGACGAATGATCCCCGCCGGACTGTGCGTAAGCATGGGACGGAACAGAATTCGGCTTACGAGCCGCTCCACACTTTGAATCGTGCTTGAATGCACGCGCATGCAACTTCGGCGTCCCCGCGCAATCAATCGCAACTCCCATCTCGCCGTCCTCGCCCTCTCTTCGCCGTCCGAGTTGCCGCGGATCGAGGAAGGAAAACGGTTGCTCGAAGCGCGCGGGCTGAGGATCACGCTCGCTGACAACATCGCGCACCTCGGCTCCCACGGATATCTCGCCGGCACCGACGACGAGCGGCTCGAGATCGCCAACCGGTTCCTAAGCGATCCGCAGTTCGACGGGTTTCTGTTCGCGCGCGGCGGCTATGGGGCGATGCGCATCCTCGATCGCATCGACTACGACGCGATCGCCGCGAATCCGCGGCCGGTCATCGGCTTCTCCGACCTGACGGCGCTGCATCAGGCGATGGCGGTCCGCGCCGGCGTCGCTTCGTTCCATGGCCCGATGGTGAACCTCGACTTCCACGACGGCCTCTCGCCCGCGATCGAGGAGTGGTTCTGGGCCCTGCTCGCGGGCGACGCGCCGTTGACACATCGTTTCAGCGAAGCTCAAGTAGTACTTGAGGGTGTCGGGGAGGGGCCGCTGTTCGGCGGATGCCTCTCGCTGACCGAGGCGCTCGCGGGGACGCCGTACGATTTCTGGATCGACAGCGGAATCTGGTTTTGGGAAGAGGTCGAGGAACGTCCGTACCGCATCGACCGAATGTTGACCACCCTCAGGCTGTCCGGTAGACTCGAACGCATCCGTGGTGTGGTCATCGGGAAGCTGAAAAACTGCGGCAGCGAAGCCGAGATCGAGCTGCTGCTGCGCGAGTTCTTCGCTCCTCTATCGATTCCTGTTGTGCGCGACTTTCCCTTCGGTCATTATGGAGATAACCTCCTGATGCCGATCGGTGCCCTCGTTCGTCTCAGCACACAGGACCACTCGTTCACGGTCATGGAACCAGTGGTCGCGTTTTAGAGGGGAACGATGAGGCATTCGGACAGATGAAAGCGGTCTTCAAGACGACCGGCGGAAAGGATCCGGTGAAAGAGGGAACCGCCGCTTACTCACCCGGCGACCTGATCTTCTCTCAGGGCGACCTCGGCACGGAGATGTTCATCATCCTCGATGGCGAGGTCGAGATCGTCAAACACATCAATGATGAGTCGCATATCCTCTCGCACCTCGAGAAGGGCGACTTCTTCGGCGAGATGGCGCTCCTCGAGTCGGCGCCGCGCACGGCCGACGCCGTCGCGAAGTCGGAGGTACGCGTCCTCGTCATCAACGGATCGCAGTTCGACGAGATGCTCCGGAAGAACCCGGAGATCGCCGTCCGCATCATCCGCAAGTATTCGAAGCGGCTCCGCGAGGCGAATGCTCTCCTCGAGCGCCTCGTCGGCCGGCCGGTCGACGACGACCATCACTCGCTCGACACGACCAACATCGCCCCGCCGCCGAAGGCGAAGCAGCACCGGATCGTCGACCTCGCGACCGGAACGGCGTTCTTCCTCTCGAGCGGCGACGAGACGACCATCGGCCGCGCCGACCCCGTAACCGGCATCCTGCCCGACGTCGACCTGACGGCCGTCGACACGAACCGCTCCGTCTCGCGACGCCACGCGAAGATCATCCGCACCGGCAACGACTACCACGTGCTCGAAGAGGTCGGGACGGTGAACGGCACGTACGTGAACGAACAACGGATCCCGACCGGCGTTCCGGTGACCATTCACAACGGCGACATGGTGAAGATCGGCCTCGTCGCGATGAAGGCAGTCTTCGAGTAGTAGAAGTTCGCCGGCCTCCGCACGTCCTGTTGCACAATCGGAGCGTGACTCTCGCGCCCGACACCGCGGTGCAATTCCTCAAAGGCGTCGGTGAGGGGCGTGCCCGGGCGCTCGCGGCGTACGGGATCGAGACGGTCCGCGATCTCCTCTGGTTCTTTCCGTTCCGCTACGAAGACCGGCGCCACCCGACACGGATCGCCGAGGTGGGTCGACATCTCGACGAGCCGGTGCTGCTGCGCGGGAAGGTGATCTCGGCGAAGTTGCACGTCTCGCCGCGCCGGAGAATGAAGATCTTCGAGGCGGTGCTCGAGGACGGCAGCGGCGCGGTCAAGCTGATCTGGTTCAATCAGGCGTACCTCAGCGATCAGATCGACCGCGGCGATCGGTTGTCGGTGTACGGAATCCCGAGGCGCGGGACGTTCGGACCGTTGCAGATCGAGTCGCCCGACTGGGAGAAGTTCGAAGGCGACGAGGACGATCAGGGGGCCATCGTCCCGATCTATTCAAAGGTCACGAACGTCCCCCCTCGGGCGCTCCGCAAGATCATCGGTGCAGGTATCGACCAGGCGCTGCCGCAGCTCGACGACCCGATGCCGGACGACGTTCGAGCCACACTCGGCGTGATTCCGCTGCCCGAGGCGATCGCGAAGCTGCACCACCCGGAGGAGCTGACAGGGGAGTTCCTCGCGCAGCGCTCGCCGGCGCACCTGCGGATCATCCTGCAGGAGTTCTTCAGCTTCCAGCTCGCGCTGCGCGTCCGCCGCGCGACTGAGGAGACGAAAGCAAAGGAGCGGAAGATCGTCGTCGACGACGCGCTCCGCGCCGAGGTGAAGAAGATCCTGCCGTTCCGCCTGACGGGAGCGCAGAAGCGCGTGGTGCGCGAGATCGCGGACGACCTGCAGTCGACGAGGCCGATGTACCGGCTGCTGCAGGGCGACGTCGGAAGCGGCAAGACGATCGTGGCGCTCATCGCGGCGATGATGGCGATCCGCAACGGACACCAGGTCGCGCTGCTCGCGCCGACCGAGATCCTCGCCGAACAGCACGAGCAGCGCATTCGTCAACTAGTTGACCATTCGGTCGTGATGGCGAAGGCGACCGGCTCGATGACCGCGGGAGAGCGGCGCACGCTGATCGCCGGACTGCGTGACGGCTACATCCAGCTCGTCGTCGGGACGCATGCGATCCTGGAAGAGAAGATCAAGTTCAAATCGCTCGGCCTTGCTATCGTCGACGAGCAGCATCGCTTCGGCGTCGAGCAGCGGCAGAAGTTGTTTTCGAAAGGGGAGACGCCGGACATCCTCGTGATGACAGCGACGCCGATCCCGCGCTCGCTGGCGCTCGCCATGTACGGCGATCTGGAGCTCTCGGTGATCGACGAGCTGCCGCCGGGACGGCAGCGCGTGCGCACGGAGGTGCGAACCGGCTCGAACCTCGACCGCGTCTACGCGTTCATCGATCGCGAGATCGACGCGGGGGCGCAGGCTTACATCGTCTATCCGATCATCGAGGAGTCGGAGAAGACGAACCTGAAGCCGCTGAAGCTCGGGTTCGAGTCGACGCAGCAGCGCTTCCCGAAACGGCGCGTCGCGATGCTGCACGGCCGGATGTCGTCGGCCGACAAGGACGAAGTGATGCAACGGTTCAAGCGCGGAGAGATCGACATCCTCATCTCCACGACGGTGATCGAGGTCGGGATCGACGTGCCGAACGCGTCGATCATGCTGATCCTCGACGCCGATCGGTTCGGCCTCTCGCAACTGCATCAGCTCCGCGGACGCGTCGGGCGCGGCGAGCGGAAGTCGTACTGCATCCTGGTGCACGAGGAGAAAGCGCCGGCCGAGGCGCAGGAGCGGCTGAAGGCGTTCGCGGAGACGAAGGACGGCTTCGAAGTCGCCGAACGCGATCTCCAGCTCCGCGGTCCCGGCGAGTTCCTCGGCACGCGCCAGTCGGGCGTCCCGCGCTTCCGCTTCGGAAACATCGTCCGCGATCACGCACTGATGGACCGCGCGCGCGACGTGGCGATCGAGCTCCTCGACCGCGACGGAGCCGCACGTGCAACCGAAGTTGTGCAACGACTCATCGGCGTGCACGTCGCGTCCACTTCGCGCGACTAACTTTGCTACACTCGCGCGCCACTAAAAACCGGCATCCGGCATCCGGCATCCGGCATCCGCTTTGGGCTCGGATGCCGGATGCCGGATGCCGGGTCCCGATTCCACGAGCTTCGATTGAGCCCAAACAACCAATACGTCCTCAGCGGTCTCCGTCCGACCGGACGCGTGCACCTCGGCAATTACTTCGGCGCGGTCAAGAACTGGATCGATCTCCAGGACCGCTACACCTGCTATTACTTCGTCGCCGACTGGCACGCGCTGACGTCCGACTACGCCGACCCGTCGAACGTCCATCAGGCGACGTTCGAGGCGGTGGCGGACTGGCTCGCGGCGGGGATGGACCCGCGGAAGTGCACGATCTTCCTGCAGTCGGAGGTGAAGGAGCACGCGGAGCTGCATCTGCTGCTCTCGATGGTGACGCCGCTGCCGTGGCTGGAGCGAGTTCCGACCTTCAAGGACCAGCAGGCGCAGATCGAGGACAAGGACCTCAACACGTACGGCTTCCTCGGCTACCCGCTGCTGCAGACCGCCGACATCATCGTCTATCGCGCGAACTACGTGCCGGTCGGCGAGGACCAGGCGTCGCACCTCGAGCTGTCGCGCGAGATCGTCCGGCGATTCAATAATTTCTACGGTGACGTCTTCCCCGAGCCGCAGCCGCTCTTCACGACGACGCCGAAGGTGCCGGGGCTCGACGGCCGCAAGATGTCGAAGTCGTACGGCAACACCATCGGTCTCACCGCGAGCGCCGACGAGATCCGCGCGCTCGTCGCGAACATGTTCACCGACCCGCAGCGTCTGCGCCGGAAGGATCCGGGGCGTCCCGACGTCTGCAATCTCTTCCAGTTCCACAAACTCTTCTCCGACGAGGAGACGGTGCGGCGCGTCGATCACGAATGCCGCAGCGCGCTCATCGGCTGCGTCGACGACAAGAAGCTGCTGACCGAGATCATGGTCGAGAAGCTCGCGCCGATCCGGAAGCGCCGCGAGGAGATCGACCGCGATCCGTCGATCGTCTGGGACACCTTGCGCGAAGGGAACCACAAGGCGCGCGAGCGGGCGCAGGAGACGATGGAAGCCGTCCGCAAGGCGGTGAAGATCCACTACCCAGAGCTGCGCGGATGACGACGACGACCATGCCTGAAGAAGAGAAGATCGACGCCGAGGAGTCCAACGCCTACAAGGTCACCGTGCCGGCGTTTCAGGGGCCGCTCGATCTCCTGCTCCATCTCATCAAGAAGAACGAGATCGACATCTACGACATCCCGATCACGTTGATCACGCAGCAGTACAACGCGTATCTCGAGACGATGGAGCAGCTCGACCTCGAGATCGCGGCGGACTTCGTCTACATGGCGGCGCTGCTGATCAACATCAAGTCGAAGATGCTCCTCCCGCGCGACGAAACGGCGGAGGGGATCGAAGACCCCCGCAAAGAGCTCGTCGACCGTCTCCTCGAGTACCAGCGCTTCAAGGCGGTGGCGGAGACGTTCGCGGAGCTCGACGTCGTGCGGATGGGGATGTGGCAACGGCCGCCGACCAAGCTGCCCGGAACCGAAGCGTCGGAAATCGACATGAGCGAAGTGTCGCTCTTCGACCTCATCGACGCGTTCCGCACGGCGCTGAATCGCTACAAGGAAGCGCATCCGCAGGCGATCGAGCTGCAGCGGACGGTGCACAAGGTCTCGGAGAAGATGCTCGAGCTCTTCGAGAAGGTGAGCGAGCGCGCGGAGATCCGGCTCGGGTGGTTCCTCGAAGGCCGCGGCCGGGACGAGCTGATCGCGCTCTTCCTCGCCACGCTCGAGCTGGTGCGCCTCGGCGGCGTCTCGCTCAAGCAGAGCGACACGTTCGGAGAGATCGTAATGACCAAGACTGAAAACCAGGTCGACACCGCGCAGTTCGCGATGTTCGACGCGTAAAGGGCGGCATCCGGCATCCGGCATCCGGCATCCGGAGTAACGAACGGATGCCGGATGCCGGATGCCGAGGAGATAGATGGACCCGAAAGAGCTACGTAGTGCAGTCGAGGCGATCCTGTTCGTGGCGACCGAGCCGGTCAAGACGAGCGACCTCGCCGAGACGCTGGATGAGAAAGAAGCGGACGTCACGGCGCAGCTCGACGAGTTGAAGAAGGTGCTCGACGAGAACGTCGGCGGATTCGCGCTGGAGCAGACCGCGGGCGGCTGGCGTCTCGCCACGCGCGCGGAGCACGACTCGGTGCTCAAGAAGTACTTCGCCAAGAAAGGTGAGAACCGTCTCTCCCTCGCGGCGCTCGAGACGCTCGCGATCACCGCCTACCGGCAACCGGTGACGGCGCCGGAGATCTCGGACATCCGCGGCGTGAACTCGACGGGCGTCATTCGCACGCTGCTCGAACGTCGCATGATCCGCGTCGCCGGACGGAAGAACGTAGTCGGCGCGCCGTTCCTCTATCGCACGACGAAAGACTTTCTCGTGCACTTCGGATTGAACGACATCCGCGATCTGCCGCGCCTCGAAGAGTTCGGCGATCTGATCGGCGAAGCGATGAGCGACGATCTCGTCGCGGCGATCAGCAGCGCCGAGCCGACGCCCGCATCGGAAGTGCAGGAGATCAGCGCCGAGGAGACCGAGCGCGCGGAAGCAGAAGCGCTCGCGGAGCTGGAAGGGTTAGAATCGTCGCGCAGCAGCGAACAGCGAGAGTGATGCAACTGGAGCGATTGCAAAAAATCATCGCGCACGCGGGGTTCGCGTCGCGACGCGAAGCGGAGGCGATGATTCGGGAAGGGCGCGTGACGGTGAACGGACGTGTCGTCACCGAGCTCGGCTCCAGGGCGTACGCCGGACGCGATCACATCAAGGTCGACGGCAAGCTGATCACGCGCGCCGAACCGCATCGCTACATCCTCCTCTACAAGCCGAGAGAAGTGATGACGACGGTCGAGGACCCGCAGGGCCGCAAGACCGTCATCGATCTCGTGCGCGGAATTCGCGAGCGCATCTATCCGGTCGGCCGCCTCGATTTCCACTCCGAAGGGCTGATCGTTCTCACCAACGACGGCGACCTCGCGTTCAAGGTCTCGCATCCGCGGCACGGTTCCGTGAAGACGTACCACGTGAAGGTGCGCGGCGTTCCGGAGCCGCGGCTCGTCGAAAAGCTGCAGCGCGGCATCACGATCGACGGCAAACGCACGCTTCCATGCGGCATCGAGCAGATGAAGACGACCGGCCGCAACGGCGACGAGGTGAACAGTTGGTACGAGGTGAAGCTGCGCGAGGGACGGACGCAGCAGATCCGCAAGATGTTCAAGGCGGTCGGCCATCCGGTCACGAAGCTCCGCCGCGTCGCGATCGGTCCGATCTCCGATCCGAAGCTGACGCCGGGCGACTGGCGCGAGCTGACGAAGCAGGAAGTGAAACTGCTCTCGACGCACATGGAGCCGAAGGAGGCGCCGAAGCCGCGGCGCACCGCGAGACCGGCGCGTCCGAAGACGGCGTCGAAGAAGAAGACCGCGGCGAAGACCGCGACGTCGAAGCGGCGAACAACGCCCGCCGGCAAGTCGCCGCGGACGCGGGCTGCGCGCGGCCGGTAGACACGATGGCGGCCTTGATCGTCGCTATCGACGGCCCATCAGGCGTCGGCAAGACGACGACGAGCAAGCTCGTCGCGCACGCGCTCCACATCCCGCACATCGACACCGGCGCGATGTACCGCGCCATCGGGCTCGCCGCGCTCCGCGCCGGCATCGACACGCACGATGAACCGAAGCTGACCGACCTCGCGTCGCGCGTGCGGATCGACTTCGTTCCCGGCGAGCACGCGCGCACGCTCCTCGACGGAGAGGATGTGACCTCGCTGATCCGGACTCCCGAGGTCAGCATGGCGGCGAGCGACGTGTCGACCGTTCCCGGCGTGCGGCGGGTGCTCGTCCGGCTCCAGCAGGACCTCGGGCGCCGGAGCGGCGGCGTGCTCGAGGGGCGCGACATCGGGACGAAAGTCTTTCCCGAGACGCCCCACAAGTTCTTCCTGACCGCTCGTCCCGAAGTGCGCGCGGAACGCCGCTTTCGCGAGCTGCAACAGAAGGGGACGCCCGTCACCATGGAGCAGGTTCTCGCCGAGACCGGGCAGCGGGATCAGCAGGACTCCACGCGCGCCGATTCGCCCCTCTCGTACGACGAGAGCTATACCGTGATCGATACTTCAGACTTCACGATCGATGAGGTCGTTCTACGAATCGTGGGAAACGTCTTGAATCAAGGTGGCGAAACCGCTCTTTCTTGACGCCTCTCCACCTCGCCGCTAAACTCAGATTTCAGGTATTATCAACAACTTAGCGTTGTTTCGGCCGTTGCCGAGCTGCCCGAGTTTTCTTGGAGGTTCCCCAGACCGATGCCGTCCAGTGACGAACCGAAAAAAGTAAATCCGTCGCCCCGCCAGGCGGACACGGGGAACAACCTCGAAGGGCTCGGCATGGACGAGCTGTTGAGCCTCTACTCGAAGTCGAACCTGACCGAGGGCGAGATCGTCACCGGCAAGGTGCTGAAAGTGACGCCGACCGACGTCGTCGTCGACGTCGGCGCCAAGTCGGAAGGCTTGCTTCCGGTCGGCGAGGTGACCAGCCTCGACGGCTCGGTGAAGGTGAAGCGCGGCGACGACATCGAAGTCTTCATCGAGCGCCTCGAAGACCCGAGCGGCTACGTGATCCTCTCGCGCGAGAAAGCGGCGCGGATGCGCGTCTGGGACGACATCGAGGCGGCCTTCAAAGCGGAAGAGCCGATCACCGGCCGTGTGATTGACCGCGTCAAGGGCGGCTTGTCGGTCGACGTCGGCGGGGTGAAGGCGTTTTTGCCCGGCTCACTCGTCGACTCGAAACCGATCAAGAACCTCGACACGCTGAAGGGCCACGAGCAGAAGTTCAAGATCGTCTCGTTCGACAAGAAGCGGAGCAACATCGTTCTCTCGCGCCGCGCGGTCGTCGAGGTCGAGCAGCAGCACCAGAAGGCGGAGACGTTCAGCCGCCTCGAAGAGGGGAAGCTGACGCACGGCGCCGTGAAGAACATCACCGACTACGGCGTCTTCGTCGACCTCGGCGGCGTCGACGGCCTGCTGCACATCACCGACATCTCGTGGGGCCGCGTCGGACATCCGTCCGAGTACTTCAACGTCGGCGACGAGATCGAAGTGAAGGTGCTGAAGTTCGATCCGCAGAACGAGCGCGTCTCGCTCGGCTACAAGCAGAAGTCGCCCGATCCGTGGAGCGACGTCCATCAGCGCTATCCCCTCGGCTCACGCGTGAAGGGGAAGGTCGTCTCGCTGACCGACTACGGCGCGTTCGTGGAGCTGGAGGAAGGCGTCGAAGGTCTCATCCACGTCTCCGAGATGTCGTGGACGAAGAAGGTTCGCAACCCGTCGAAGATCCTCTCGATCGGCGACGAGGTGGAAGCGGTGGTCGGCGACGTGAACACGTCGAACCGGCGCATTTCGCTCTCGCTCCGCGCGCTCGAACAGAACCCGTGGGAGACGGTCGCCGAACGATACCCGGTCGGCAGCGTGATCACGGGCAAGGTCCGCAACCTCACCGACTTCGGCGCGTTCGTCGAAGTCGAAGACGGGATCGACGGCCTCATTCACATCTCCGACATGTCATGGAACCGCCGGATCAAACATCCGAGCGAGGTGCTCAAGAAGGGCGACAGCGTGCAGGCCCGCGTCATCAACGTCGACGCGGAGAACCAGCGCCTGTCGCTCTCGGTCCGCGAGTTCCTCCCGAACGGGTGGGACGATTTCGCGAAGACGCATCAGGTCGGCGACGACGTGATCGGAAACGTCTCGAAGATCACCGACTTCGGGATCTTCGTCCGCCTCGCCGACGGCGTCGAAGCGCTGGCGCACATCTCCGAGATCACGCGCGAGGGAAAGCTGAAGCTCGAAAGGCTTTTCCAGCCGGGAGATGCCTTGCGCGCGCGCATCATCAAGATGGACGCGGCGGAACGGAAGATCGGACTGACGCTGCGCGACGTCGAGCCGCTCACGGAAGAGGAGCGGGCACACTACGGCGAAACGCACGAACCCGAGCATGCGGAGGAGGCCCCCGCCGAAGTGCCTCCCGAGACTGACGCGCAGAGCTGAACGATGAGCGAGGAGGCAAGCGTGGTCGACTCCGATCTCCAGGAACAGGACAGTGACGGCAAAACGGGTGTGATGACCAAGGCGGAGCTCGTCGACGAGGTCGCGAGCATCGTGCAGCTCACCAAGAAGCAGGCGGAGACGATCGTCAACATCGTGTTCGACTCCATCGTCGACTCCCTCCGCAACGGTCAGAAGATCGAGCTCCGCGGCTTCGGCAGCTTCCGCCTGCGCAACCGCAAGTCGCGCACGGGACGCAATCCGAAGACCGGCGAGAAGGTGGAAGTGCCTTCCAAGAAGATCCCGTACTTCAAGCCGGGAAAAGAGCTGAAGGAATTGATCAATCGGGCGATCGCCGAGGGCACGCTCGTACCGGAGGTCGAGTCAGCCGAGGAATCGGCGGCCGCGGCGGAGTAGATTGCAGGTTCTTTTCACCCCCTGGAGATATCCCTATTTGACCGCTCCGAAGTCCGACGCGCCGCCCGGCTGCATCTTCTGCATCGCGGCCGGCGACACCGATCGGCGCGAGACGCTCACGCTCTTCCGCGGCGGTCAGACGCTCGTGATTATGAACCGCTATCCCTACACGAACGGGCACCTGATGGTCGCGCCGCTCGCGCATGAAGCGCGGCTGTTCGACAGCAGCGACGTCGCGCTCCATTCGCTCATTCGTCTCACGGCCGAGGCGCAGCGGATCCTCTCCGACGTTTACAAGCCGGATGGCTTCAACGTGGGGATGAACTTCGGCCAGGTCGCGGGGGCCGGTTTCGCCGATCACTACCACGTGCACATCGTTCCGCGCTGGGGCGGCGACACGAATTTCATGAGCGTCACCGCACAGACGCGGCTGGTTCCCGAAGACCTCGGCGTCACCTTCGATAAACTGCGCCCGCACTTCGACGCGATTCGACTCAAAGATGAATAGACGAACCATCACCGCGATGGTGCTGGCGCTCCTGGTCCCCGGACTCGGCCACTTCTATCTCGGACGCCGCGGCCGCGCCGCCGCCTTCTTCGCGATCGTGATCGTCCTCTTCGTCATCGGACTCTCGATCGACGGCCGGCTCTACACCGTGCAGGAGGGGAACGTCCTCTCTCTCCTCGCGACGATCGGCTCGATGGGTGCCGGGCTGCCGTACTTCATCGCGCGCCACATGCGCGACTTCGGCGACATCACCTCGATCACGTTCGAGTACGGCACCGCCTTCACGCTCACGGCGGGGCTGATGAACCTCCTCCTCGTCCTCGACTCGTTCGACATCGCGGAGGGCCGCAAGGAATGAGCCTCCTCCGCAGCCACATCGTGCTGATGTTCATCTACGCCGTCGCGACGGCGCTCTTTTTCACGCTCCTGTGGAAGAGCGGCCGGAGCGAGCGCCTGCGCTTCTTCCTTTTCGTCTTCCTCTCGCTCTTCTTCGGCGGGATCGCGCTGGCGTGGGTGATGTTCCCCTTTCCGCTGAAATGAAGTTAGCGATCGTCGCCGGCGAAGCATCCGGCGATCTGCACGCGTCCGAGGTCGTTCGGGAACTGAAGAAGGTCGACACGGCGCTCACGACCTTCGGGATCGGCGGCGACTTTCTCGCGCGCGAGGGGATGAAGCTCCTCCATCACGCGCGGGAGATGGCGGTCATCGGGCTGTTCAACGTCCTCCGGAACGTCCGCTTCTTCCAGCGCGTCATGCGCGACCTGATGGAGGCGATCGAGCGCGAGCGTCCCGACGCCGTGATGCTCGTCGACTATCCAGGCTTCAACATGCGCGCCGCGAAGCGGATCAAGGCCCTCGGCATCCCGGTCGTCTATTACATCTCGCCGCAGATCTGGGCGTGGCACCAGAGCCGGGTGCGCGAGATCGCGAAGACGGTCGACCGGATGATCGTCATCTTCCCGTTCGAGGAGGACTTCTACCGGAAGCACAGCGTCCCGGTGACGTATGTCGGACATCCGCTCATCGAGCAGGTGATCGGCGTCAAGCGCGTGGCGGCGCGGGAAGGCGTCACGCGCGTCGCGCTGCTGCCCGGCTCGCGCAGGCAGGAAGTGCAGGGACTGCTTCCCGCGATGCTGGACGCAGTACAGGTGCTTCGCCGCGACCGGACGGTGGAACCGTACATCGTCCAGGCGCCGACGATCGAATACGACGAGCTCGCGTCGATCGTGGACGAGAAGAAGGCGGACGTCCCGATCCTGCCGCACGACCGCGGCGAGGGGATCGCGGCGGCCGACGTGGCGCTCTCCTCGTCCGGCACGGCGACGCTCGAGTGCGCGATCCTCGGCACGCCGGTGGTCGTGATGTATCGCCTCTCGCGCATGACGCACTGGCTCGGCCGGCGGCTCGTGCGCGTCCCGCACTTCAGCCTCGTGAACATCATCGCGGAGAAGAAAGTCGTTCCGGAGCTGTTGCAGCACGACGTGAACGGCGAACGGATCGCGGCCGAGGCGCGGAAGCTCCTCGAGCCGGAATACAATCGATGGGTGAGGGACGAGCTCGCGGCAGTCCGGACGAAGCTCGGCGAGCCTGGCGCGAGCCGCCGCGCCGCTGAAGCGATCGTCAGAGTGGTGCATCGATGAAGATTCTGCGGCGGATCTACCGCTACCTGCGCCACTACAAGGGGTGGGCGGTCCTCGCGTTCGGCTCGATGATCGCGTTCGCCGTGACGCAGACGACGTTGATCGGCCTCCTCCAACCGATCGTCGACATCGGACTCACGCCTCCCGGCGCGACCCAGGTCGTGAGGGATCACCCCTCGCGCGAGGAGACGTACAAGACCAACATCCTCAATTTCGTGCTCCACCTCGACCAGCCGGAAGGGCAACGCGGCTGGTTGGGCAACACAGTGGCTCGCGCGAACCACCGCTTTCACGCCTGGTGGGACGGCGTATCGCGGAAGGAGCAATTCCACAGGATCCTCTGGGTGCTCCTGGCCGCTTTCATCATCAACGCGTTCGCCGCGTTCTTCTCCGAATACGCGTTCCAGAAGGTCGGCTTGTCGACCGTACGCGACATGCGGAATGACCTGTACGAACGGCTGATCTTCCAGTCGCACCGCTTCTTCTCGGAACGGTCGACCGGCGAGATGGTGAGCCGGATCGTCTCCGACGCCGACGCGATCCAGGCCGCCGTCTCGACGCGCATGGGCGATCTCTTCCAGGAGTCGATCACGCTCGTCGGGATCCTCCTGCTCGTCCTTTGGAAGACCCCCGAACTGGCCATCGCGACGCTGGTGATCGGGCCGCTGTTCGTCATTCCGATCGTCCACTTCGGCGTACGCCTCCGCGCCACGACCCATCGCTCGCAGGAGCGGATGGCGGACATGGCGACGCAACTCGAGGAGACCATCCGCGGCGTCCGCATCGTGAAGGCGTTCACGATGGAGCGCTTCGAGATCGGCCGTTTCCGCGAGGCGACACGCAGGCACCTGCGCTCGAACCTGAAGGCGCAGAAGATCCAGGCGATCACGTCGCCGGTGATGCAGTTGATCACCGGCATCGGCGTTCTCGCGCTCTTCTTCTACGCGCAGCGGCGCATCGCCAGCGGCACGCTGACGATGGGCGGTCTTCTCACGTTCATGGCCGCCCTCGGCGCAATGTACCAGCCGGTCAAGAAGCTGAACAAGGTGAACCTCTCCGTGAACACCGCGCTCAGCGCGGCGGAGCGCGTATTCCGGATGCTCGACATCCCGAACGACGTCGTCGACAAGCCGAACGCGCCGCGCCTGGCGGCGGTCGGCGGTGGCATCCGCTACGAGAACGTCAACTTCGCGTACAACGACGAGCCCGTCCTTCGCGGCGTGAATCTCGACGTGGCGCCGGGGGAGATCGTGGCGCTCGTCGGCGGCAGCGGCGCGGGGAAGTCGACGTTCGTCAATCTCCTGCCGCGCTTCTACGATGTGAGCTCGGGCCGCATCATGATCGACGGAAGAGACGTCCGGGACGTGAACCTCGAGTCGTTGCGGCGCCTCATGGGCTTCGTCACCCAGGAAGTGATCCTCTTCAACGACACCGTCAAGAACAACATCGCGTACGGCCGCAGCGACGTCGACGACTCGCTCGTCATCGCGGCCGCGACGGCGGCGAACGCGCACGACTTC
>DASYSN010000278.1:0-7742 GCA_036003305.1 Thermoanaerobaculia bacterium | reverse complement strand
TACGCGGCCTTCTGCGACCGCGCGGCCGCGGCTTCCTCGTATGCATCGGTCGACTCGATCGAGAAGGCGACGTGTACAGCTCCCTCCTCCGACCGGCTCGTCACGTTGAAGCCGGAGCAGAGGAAGACGTCGAGCATCGGCCGGTTGTGCGGCAGCGTGTCGGCGAAAAACGTTTCGATGTTCTTCGTCCGCGCGACGTCGGCGAGTTTTTCGAGCAGCCGCGTCCCGATGCCGCATCCCTGCGCCCGGTCGGCGATCGTGAACGCGACCTCGGCGACCTTCGGATTGCGGCGCGACCGGAAGTAGTGCGCCACCGCGATGATCTCGCCCGCCTCCTCGCCGACGACGCCGAAATCGTTGTCGTAGTCGATGTCGATCGGCGTGTCGCGCATCGCCGTCTCCGGCGTGCGCGCGTCGAAGAAGCGCGAATGAAGGCTGTCGCTCGAGAGGGCGCGGAAGAACGCGAGCATCGCGTCGCGGTCCTCGGCACGCACTGGACGCAGCCGCAGCGTGCGCCCGTTACGCAGAACGACGTCGGATTCGAAATGGGCAGGGTAGGTCGGGGCGATGGTGGACATGATCAACTGACGTGCACTTCCCTCCCTGTCACCTGCTTATAGAACCCTTCCAGCTCCTCGTTTGTAAAATCGTCCCATCCGCAGCAGGTGTCGTGGAGCTTCGTCTGCACGTCGCAGGCGAAGTCGGTGTCGTGGACCTGCTGCTGCGCGAGCTGCCAGTCGTTGGCGATCTCTTCGAGCTCTTCGCGCGTCATGCCGGGGCGCTTCCGGACGATCCATCCGTAGCGGCGGCGCAGCTCGTTGTCGGTGTAGCGCTTGAAGCCGTGGCAGAAGATGCCGTGCTCCGCGGAGACCTTGCAGATCGACGTCTCCTCGTCGGTGAGCAGCTCCAGCGCTTCGCGAATCCGGCTCACGGCCGTCTGGCGCGACACGTTCGGGACCTGCGGAACGATGACCTTTTCTTTTGCTCGCGGCATGATGTTTCTCCAGGTTGCACCGTCACAATCAGCCCAGCGCGAGCATCGCTCCGTACGCCGACTCACACGACCATGTGACATCCGTCATACCCCGGAGTAGCGATCGGCGATGCACTAGTGGGCATGTTGAAGCCCGTCGAACTCGAGATCGAGCTGTTCTGCCGCGGAATGCGCATTCACCCCTCCGGCAACGCCACCGAAGCGGGGCGCCGGATCACGCGGACCCGCGCCGGACTCGGCTCCGGACTCGAGCTCGTCATCCCGGCGACGCCGAAGGACATCTGGATGAACGTCCCGGTCGTCGAGAACTTCGCGCAGAACTCCTGCTTTACCCTGCGGCACGACGACGGCGAGTACCGCATCGTCGACGGCCGCAACGCCGTGTCGTACCGCATCGAGCTGCCGCCGGAGCCCGGCTGGTATTCGCGTCTCACCCGCTCCGGCACGGAGATGTCCCGCATCGGCGTGCTTCAGGGCAATTACCTCGGCATCTACGTCTCCGCGCGCTGTCTGTACTGGGCCAACAACATCTCCGGCGCGTGTAAGTTCTGCACGACCGGGAAAAACGTCGGCACGGCGGAGGAGTCCCGCAAGAAGATCGAAGACGTCGTCGAAATCGCGCGTGCGGCGCGCGAGGAGTCCGGCGCGATCTTCACGCACTTCAACACCGGCTATCACTACGAAGACCGCGACGAGCGCGAGGAGATGCACGGCCTCCGCATGTGCGAGCCGTACGTCCGCGCCGTGCGCCGCGAAGTCGGCGGCTTCATCGGCGTCCAGGCGGTGCCGGTGCCCCAGCGGAAGTTCTACGAATACGACGCGCTCATCGAAGCGGGAACCGACCACTTCTCCTTCTGCTACGAGTTCGAAGATCCCGAATGGTTCGCGAGACTCTGCCCCGGCAAGGCGCAGACGCTCGGCCAGAAAGCGTTCTTCGAAGCGATGGAGTACACCGCCAAGCGCCTCGGACGCGGACGCGTCTCCGGCGAGATCATCGCCGGCGTCGAGCCGATCGAAGCGACCAAACGCGGCATCGACCGCATCGTCAACGCCGGCGCGTTCCCCACCGTCTGCATCTTCCGCCCGACCATCGGCAGCGAGATGGAGGACTGGCCCTCACCCGATCCGGAAGAGATGCGCGACGTCTTCGGCTACCTCCACCAGGCCTGCCGCCGCGCCGGCCTCCCGGTCGGCATCCTCCCGATCGAAGTTTCCCTGGTCGTCCAACCCGAAGAGAGCGCCGACCTCGTCGAGCCCACCTTCCGCGATCACGCCTACGCCGCCAAGAACTGGTTCCTACGCCAAGCCGCCAAGCCGTACGTAGCGTGGAAGAAGTTCCCGTCAGGACCGACGGTCGAATAGGGGCAGCTACTTCTTCTTCCGCTCGACCCAGTCTTCCGAGCTGGCCGGATCCAGTTCCCAGCGATGGGAGTCGCGGGAGGCTTCTTTGGTGCCGAGCCAGAGCTCTTCGTCATCCTCGTACGTGAGGCCCAGGGCGGCGCCGAGCTCGTCGAGCATGCCGGCGTCGATGCTTCCCAAGAGCCCGGTGGCGTGCTGTTCGTGCTCGAACAGATCGCCCTCCACGTCATCGATCACGGCAACGTCGGAGTCCCAGTCAGTCAGCGATTCGAGGATGCGCATGCCGAAAACGTAGGACACGCCCGAACGTGTCGCACTGACGAATGTCACATCGGCGTGTGAGCACGCGCATCGGCGCACCGCGAGCGCGGAACGACACTGCTGGTACGGAGGTGTCCCATGTGTCTCGGCGTGCCCGGTCAGGTGTTGGCAATCCGCGGTAACACGGCGACGGTCGATTTCTGGGGCGTGAAGAAGAACGTGCGCCTCGACAACGTGTCGGAGACGATCGAGCCGGGCGACTACATCATCGATCATGCCGGCTATGCCGTCCGGAAGCTGAACAACGACGACATCGCGGAGACGCTGGCGATGTACGAAGTCATCCTGACCGAGGCGGGATGCGACCCGATCGCGACCGACCTCGATCTCGAAGTCGCGGTCAAGGAGCTGGCGCTCGACTGATGGTCGCGCTGCGCGTCGCCGTCCTCACCTCGCATTCGGCACCGGGTGTCGAAGAGCTGCTGCGCGATGCGAACCGCGGCGCGGTGTACGAGCTCGCCGCGGTCATCAGCAGCGAGATCGCGTTCGCGGAGATGGAGGCGGTCGAGGCGGCGGGCGTTCCGATCATCCTGCAGCCGAACCGCCGCTACGCCGCCGACCGCGAGTTCGACGCCGAGCTGGCGCACCTGCTCCAGCACCTCAAAGCCGACTACCTCTTCCTCGTCGGCTACGAGCACGTGATCACCGACCCGCTCCTGGAAGCGCTCCCGATGCGCATCCTCAAGCTCCACGACGGCGTCTCCGACGCGCTTTACGAAGGAGCGATCGAGACGCGCAGCACCATCGCGATCCTCACCGACGACGGCAAGGAGCCGCTGTTCCTGCAAAGCCAGCCGTTCCCCGTCGCCTCGATGGCGCGCGACGCGCGCACCTGGGGCGACGCCGATCTCCTCGGCGACTACACCACGCTTCATCGCCGCTGGATGATCCGCGCGACCTGGGGCCCGATGCTGATTCGCGCGATCGAGTTTCTGGCGGCCGGCACCGTCCAGATCGTCCACGATGTCGCCTGGATCGACGGCGCTCCCGGTCCCTGCCGCCTCGGCTCCTCCCCCGACATTTGCCAGAAGGTCGCCGACACGATCGACGTGACCATCCCCGCGAGCTGCCCCTTTTTGAGAGCTTAGTATTAGTGCTTAGGAGCTTAGTGCGTAGTGCTTAGTCCCTCATCCTAAGCACTACGCACTAAGCCCCTAAGCACTACTCCGGCACGAGCACTCGCAGCACGTCCGCGCCTTCGTGTGCAGTCCGCGGGCGTGCTCGCAGCGCTCGCACCGCTCGGTGCTTCCCGCGAATCCGGTGCAGAGGCAGGGGTAATCCTCGGACGGATAGTGGATCACCTGCTGGCAGGCCTCGATGACCTGGTGGCTGGTTTCGGGATGCGGGCAACAGGCGCTCATCGTTCGCTCGAAGAGATGAAATCGCGGAAAGGGACGTCGCCACGTGAGGCGGCTCACATCGTCACGTAACAATGGTCATCCGCGCAAGGTCGGGGGCATGTTTCCATCAACAAAAAACATAAGGAGACTCCCATGCCGCTCCCCGAGGCGACCCCGCAGCCAGACGCCACTCCGATCGTGATGTGGGAACTGACGCGTGCGTGCCGGCTCGAATGCACAGCGTGCGCGATCGGCGCCCAGCAGCGCCGCAGCCCGCTCGAGCTCTCCACGTACGAGAGCTACAAGACTCTCGACCAGATCGTGGCGCTGCGACCGTCGGAACTGATCATGACCGGCGGCGATCTCCTCGAGCGCGCCGACATCTACCAGCTCATCGACTACGCACGCCGCCGCGGAGTTCCGCCGACCGTCACGATGACCGTCACACCGGCGCTGACCGGCTCGGTCGTCGGCAAGCTGCGCCACAACGGAGCCGCGCGCGTTGCACTCGCCGTCGACTCCGCGATGCCGGAGCGCCACGACGCCGCGCGCGGTCTCAACGGCCAGTTCGCCTCGACGCTTCTCGCCCTCCGCTGGGCGCGCACCGCCGACGTTCCGCTCGAGATCAACACGCTGCTCACGCGAAAGAACGTCAACGACCTGAAGACGCTCGCCGAGCTGCTCGCCGACCTCCGCGCCACGCGCTGGAACATCTACCTCTTCGTTCCGACCGCGACGACCAAGAACGCCGACACGCTGAAGGCCGACGAAGTCGAGGCGGCGTTCGAGACGCTGTACGAGCTCTCGCAGCGGGTGCCGTACGAGATCCGCACGTTCGAGGGGCCGCACTACCGCCGCTTCGTCGTGCAGAAGACGGCCAAGGCGATGTTCGAGTCCGTCGAGCCGACGTTCGAGGATGCGGGCCGCGCGCAGCGGCAGGAAGTGATCTTCATCTCGCACAACGGCGAAGTGAGCGCGAGCCCGTTCCTTCCGCTCGCCGCCGGCAACGTGCGCTATCAGCCGCTCGGCGTCGTCTATCGCACGAGCGATCTTTTCGTCGCGCTGCGCGACCCGAAGAACCTCAAGGGGAAGTGCGGCCGCTGCGAGTTCAAGTCGATCTGCAACGGCTCCCGAGCGCGCGCATTCGCAGCGACGGGGGACCTTTTCGCGCCCGATCCTCTTTGCGCGTATCAGCCGGGAACGTTCAGCAAAGAGACCGCTGTCCTGCACGCGTGAACGACTTGGCGTATACTGGAGTGGCCGAGGAGCCTCCTCGGCCGCCAGCACGGTCGAACTAAGTCCTCCGCGTTGGGCCCACCCACCTTAGCCATCCGCTCGAACTGTCTGAACGCGAGCGTGTCGATTGGAGACAAATGAAGCAAGTCGCCGAGGGTTCAAAAAAAGCGTCCAAGGTGCCGGTTACCGAAGCCAACATCCGCAAAGCGTCCACGCGGCTGCTGGCGACCAAACTCGTCTCGACCGAAATGTCGTACGTGCGGCGCGAGCTCGGGACGTCCGCCACGCAGGACGAACTGGACGCGAAGATCATCGCCGTCCGCGCCCTTCCGTGGGACAGCATCGTCCTGCCGGAGTAACGGCAGAGCCGGTATTCGATTTGCTCTGCGGGTGATCGAATGGCCACACGGGTTCTGATCACGGAACGCGATCCGTCGATCGCGTCGTTGCTGCAAACAGTCGTCTGCAGGGTGTTCGCATGTGACGTCCGCATCGCGAACGACCCCGATGCGGCGACGGAAGCGCTCCGCAAGGAGAGCTTCGACCTCGTGCTGCTCGACGTCGGCATGTACTCCGAGGGGCTGGAGACGCTCCGCCACATTCGAGGCCGGAACGCGAATTGTGAGGTGATCGCCCTCACCACCGGCGTCATCGCCGGCGCGCTCCTCAAGACCCTCGCCGAGGCCGACGTCTTCGCCGTGCTCTCGAAGCCGTTCGACATGGCCCAGCTCGACGCGGTCCTCCACGAGAGCGTGCGGCCCGAGCGGTCCGACGACCCGAATCACCCGCTCGTTTACCGCGAGTTCGGAAGAACTCCAACACGCGAATGAGCGGCGGCGCGGCGTTGTTGGAACGGGCATGCGCATCCGCGTCCGTCCCAGGCCACTCGTCTTCGCCTACGCTTTCGTCATCATGACGATCGTCTTCTCGTTCGCGTGGCAGATGCTCCACGGAATCTGCCCTGTACCGTAGAAATACCGTAGAAAAAATTCACGTCGTGGAAAACAGGCGTTCCCAGGCTCACCTCTCCTGCATAGAGAGAGGAGAGCACAATGTCACACCATCCGAGGTTTATCTGTCTTCTTACCGCAGTCCTTCTGACGCTGACCATTCCCACCGTCGCGCTTCACGCGGCGGCACCGCTGCCCGGAGCGATCTTCACGACCGGGGGCGCCTGTAACGGCGTCGATCTCAACATCTATGGATCGAAGGACGACGTCTTCATCGACGGCGGCCCGGCGCATCCGAACGCCGCCGGCCTCCCCGCCGGAACGTACTTCCTGCGCGTCACCGAACCGAACGGAGCACTGCTCGGCAACCCGCCGCTCGACGGAGCCAATAGCCCGATCCCGACGGTGACCGTGGCGAATGGCAAGTTCGCCCAGTGCTACAGCCTGAGCGCGAACGTCGTGAAGGCGTCCGACGGCACCGCGGGCTATGACACGACCACGAATCCCGGGGGCGAGTACAAAGTGTGGGTCAGCACCACCGCCGACTTCACCAACAGCTCCACCAAGACCGACAACTTCAAGGTCAAGGAAACGGTCGTCGTCAACCCCGGCCACCTGCACGTCGTGAAGTACTACGACGTGAACGCCAACGGCAGGTACGACAGCGGCGAAACGCTGATCACCGGATGGGAAGTCGCGATCGCCGACCAGGAGATCAACTGGTTCGATCACAGTTGGACCGACTACGTCCGCTTCACTCCGGTCGATCTGGTCGCCGCTGCCGGCACCTATCACGCCGGCGAAGCAGCCGCGAACGAGACGAACTGGCGGTTCGTCGCCGCGACCGGCACGGACGGCAGCATGATCACCACCAACCACGTCGATACTCCCCTCGCCGACGGCGACGACAAGACCATCAGCTTCGGCAATCTCTGCCTCGGCGGCGGTGGCGGGCTGACGCTCGGCTACTGGTCGAACAAGAACGGCCAGACGTCGTTCGGCAAGATCCCAAACGCCACCGGCATGCTCGCCGCGCTCAACCTCCGCGACGGCGCGGGCGCGAACTTCGATCCGGCGAACTACAAGCAGATCCACGACTGGCTGCTCAACGGCACCGCGGTCAACATGGCGTACATGCTGTCCGTGCAGATGACCACGATGACGCTCAACGTCGCTTCGGGCGGCGTCAGCGGATCGCGGCTGGTCTATGCGCCGGGAACGAACAGCGCGAATCAGTTCGGCTACGCGACGGTCAGCGCGCTCCTGTCCGAAGCGAACGCGAGCCTCGGCACGAACGGCTCGACGCCCGACGGCTCGCCGGCGCGCGCGTATCAGGAAGCGATCAAGAACGCTCTCGACGCGGCGAACAACAACCTGAACTTCGTCCAGACCGCGCCCTGCGCCTTCTCCTTCGCCCAGTAGGTCCTACCCATATACTGAGGACATGAACTGCCCGCATGGCGATTCGCCGCTCGAAACGAAAGAGATCAACCACACCTCCGTTCAAACGTGCCCGAAATGCGGCGGGATGTTCCTCGAACA
>DASYSN010000277.1:0-11202 GCA_036003305.1 Thermoanaerobaculia bacterium | reverse complement strand
GCGCAGAAGGCGCGCGCGGCGCAGGAGCTCCGCGTCGGTCATGTCTCGAGGCGGGATCGGTGCCCAGACGCGAGCGGTTGAGGCGTATTCCTTGATGCGTTCGAAGAACTGGATCAAGTCGTTCTGCCCGCGCTCATTCATGATCCGCCGGTGCTCCGGATTATTGAGCCTTTTCAGATTTGGTCTTCTCATCTCTCTCTCCCTTCTTCGGGATATGGAAGGGAAATGAGCGGGCGCGCTCATAACGCGCCCGCTCCCCTCCCACCCATTCACATCACTGACTCTCGACCTGTGAAACGACCTGCGACGGAGCGCCCGGAGTCGTCGTCGAAGGAGACGGAGACGGCTGCTGCGGGACCGGCGTCGCCGACTTCTTGCGGCGCGCGATCCGTTTCAGACGTCTGATCTCCTCGACGTGCGAGATGAGCACTTCGTTTTCGGGAACCTTGGCGACCTGCGAAGCAATAGCGTACGCCTGTCCGCCGATCGTCGCGAGGGTATGGCGGCGCATCGCATTCGCACCGGCAAGACCGGTGACGAGATTCCGCGCCTCGTCCTCGACCGCCTTCCAGAGAATCGCCTCCTTCTGGAGCGCCCGGACGGTGTCGAGCGGCTGCCCGACGGCAGCCTCGACGACACCCGAAACACCCATGACATTCAGCGACGCCTGGACGATCGGCTCCGACGTCTGCGAACTGTTGCGCAGCTTCGCTCGCTGCTGCACCGAGAGCGTCGCCACCTCCGGAAGCTGACCGCGCATCGTGCGAATCTGCTCGATGGCGGTCTCGGGGGTGAGCGCCGTTTGCGGCTGCGGCGTATCCGCAGCGGCGTTGGGATTGATACTGGGGTTCTTGAGGATGTAGTTCTTCATGTCTTTCTCCTTCTCTCGGCTTGACGGAACCGAGTCCGGTTTTTGGGGGACCGGTGGACGACATGACTGAACTCGAGGAGTGCATGGCGGCCATCGGGGTGGGAAAAGGCGACCGCACGTCGACTTTCCCGGATGGATGATTGCCGGCGGTTGCGCAGACCTCCGGCGCCGCGGCAGGAGGAGCACAGCTCAGACTCCCGCAGGGATAAGGTCAGTCGGCGTTGGCTCTGTCGACCCTACCCGTTGGCCGCTAAATCAACTCGTGATGACGTTGACGCTGGAAAAGGTAGGGCCTGTTGCGGCGGTTGTCAATCACTTTCTTTCAGCCGTGGGCGCAGACGGCTCCGACACCGGCGCGAGCGCCAGCACCGCCGCGATCGCCTCGCGCGAGAAAACCTTCGCGTTAATGTCGATCTCGCCGCCGCCGTCAGAAGTGACGACGAGACGCAAAGGCCCTCTGGATGCGGATGCGCGAAAAGTGATGCGAGCTGACCGAATCGCGGCTCGGGGCAGCGTCGACGACGTGAAGATGCGGCGGAATTCCACCGTGTGTTCGGTGATCACGATCCGGAAGCGGGCGATCCAGGTGACGCAGAAAACGGCAGCCACCGCGATCATCACAAAGATCTGGCGGGCACCTGGATCGCGCCAGCGGAACAACAGCGCCGCCATGAAGGGGACGAACATCACACCGAAAACGACGTACGTCGACACCGCCGCACGGTACACGCTCGTCATCGGCCGACGTGCGGGCACCGCGTCATCCGAACCGCATCCGCCGCACCGCGTCGGTCGTGAAGTCGCGGAGAAGATCGGCGACGGAGATTCGGAACGCTCGACTAATCCGCAACACGATTGTGAGGCTGGGAACCTTGGTTCCACGCTCCAGGTCGCTCGTATAGGTCGTCGTGATCCCGGCCGCTTCTGCAAGCTCTTCCTGCGTCCAACCGGCCGCGAGACGGAGCTGCCGGAGGCGCTTCCCGAAGATCTCAGCCTCGATCGCCACTTCGGGTTGAGCATCAACTATCGTTGATGTAAACTCCATCGTCGATAGTTGATATCGCTTCGCAGCCGAAAGACAACCAAAGGAGTCGTCGCTTGCCTACTCGTTCCGCTATTCGTCGCCTCTTCCTGCATCCGAAATCGAGTTACACGCTCTCGGCCGCCGCGCGGTTGCTCGGGATATCCACGAAGGAACTGCGAGGCTGGATCGATTCAGGCGAGATAGAAGCGGTCGAGACGCAGCTCGGCCTCGTGCTTCCGTGGGAGGAAGTCGTCTTCTTCGGCATGGACTTCTGGACGCAGGCAGTCGTCGAGGCGGCACTTGGAGTCGACCTTGCGGAGGCGATTCCGGAGTTGGTGCAGTCGACGGAGCTGAACGTGCGGCTGCCGCGGATGGAAGTCGCGGCGCTGGAGAGAGTGGCGGCGCGTGAGGGACTCACGGTCGACGCGGTACTTGCGTCGGAGCTACTCGACTTCGTGTCGGCGGAAGGGGCGTGGTTGTCGCAGGAGATTGCCGGGTTCCCTGAGGCGTTGAAGTGGCCGGCGTCGTCGCAGACGGTGTCGCGCCCATGATTTCCCGTGTCGCGTCCCGAATTGTCCGTGCCGCGCGGCTGCGGGCACTCGTCGCAAGCGAAATGTCACTCGGGGCAACCGAAATGTCACTGGTGGCAAGGGAAATGTCACTGGTGGGAAGCCGATCTACCAGTGTCGCGACGCGCGCGACACGCGTCGCGAGCGGCGTGGCACGGGCCGGGACGGGCGCGACGGCGACAGCAGCGCGCGCGGCACTGGCCAAGAGCGGCGCAACAGCGGTAGGTGCGCGCGCGACGGCGGCAAGACGGCGCGCGACGGTGGTGTGATCGCGCGCGACGGCGACACTGACGGTCGTGGCGAGAGTCGTGCGCGGCGCGGCAGCGGCGATTCCGGTCGCGACGACGGGCGCGCTGCCCCCGCCCACGTCGCTCGCTACGCTCGGGATGACAAGTGGCAGGTGCAGTCGTCGCATCCATGCTCCGCGCACGTGCCACACGCCCCTTTCACCTGCTTGCGGAGTGCCTCGCGGGCGCGATGGACGCGAACGGCGGCGTTGTTGGCGGTGATGCCGGCCTCGGTCGCGAACGTCTGGACCGGGACTTCATCGAGGTCGATGCGGCGGATAGCGTCGGCGTATTCGGGTTTGAGCGTCGCGGCTATGTCGATGATGCAGTCGCAGATCGCGGTGCGGAGCTCGGGCGGGGGCTCGACGGCGTCTTTCAGTTCGAGCGCCAAAGCATCGAGCGCTTTCGAGCGGGTGACGCGGCGGCGGTAGTGGTCGATGATCGAGTTCCGGAGGAGTTGGTAGAACCAGGCGACGGCCGAGTCGTCGTCGCGGATGTCGTTCTGCTTCTCGAGGCTCTTCACGAACGCGTCCTGGAGGATGTCCTCGGCCAGCGCGCGGTCGCCGACGCGCTTCTCCACGAACGCTAGGAATTTGCGGTGGTTGTCGACGAGGGCCTCGGTGGTCACGCCCCGAGTGTAATGAAGCGCGGGGTCGTGCGTCTGCAGGTGTGAAAGGAGAGCAACACCATGGAATGTTCAAACTGCGACTGCGGCGACTGCAAGTGCGGATCGGACTGCCGCTGCGGCGGCTGCGCCGGCGGAAAGTGACGAGCCGAGGGGCCGGCTGAGAGCCGGCCCCTACACACGGCTACGCCGCGAGCTATTAGGCGCCCCCGCACGAGCAGATGGCCTTCTTGAACTCGGCGCTGTTGAGCATGCGAATCATGGCGCGATCGAGGGCGTGATTCAGAGTCTCCTGGTAGTTCTCGACGCTGCCGGAATAGCCGTAATTTTCAGAGAATCCCTCGAGTCTTTCCTTCCAGCAGGATGCACCGTTTGATCCCGACAGCTCCGCGGAAATGACGATGCGGCCCTCATAGCCGGAGCGGTGGAGGACATTCTCACTGGTCACGATCGATTCGACCGACAAGTTCAGTGTCGCCGCATTGCTCTTGGTGCTCATAGCACCGGCTCTCTTCAGCGCTTCGACGGCGCCCGTCTGAACCCACTCGGCGACGTCAGATGCGGCGGTGACCTCGGCGGCAGGCCCCGACTTGCCCTCGACAAAACGGGTTCCGAGCTTCTTGTCCGCGCGCGAGTCCGTGACGCGAACGTTCAAAACGCCGGCGCACGGCGTAGCCGCGAATTCACCTGGACTCGCCATGACTTTGTACTTCAGCGGAACGCTTACGGGACGCACCGAACTGGGCGTTGAGCAGGCGGAGAGCAGGATGATCGCAGCGATGACAGTCGATGTACGCATAGACACCTCGTGCGTATCGTAGTCCCGTTCCATAAGAATGGCGCGGCCGCGTCCTACACCGCGGGGGCGAGGAACTGGCTGTTGTAGAGGTCTGCGTAGAAGCCGTTCTTCGCGAGCAGTTCCTCGTGCGTGCCGTGTTCCACGATGTTCCCTTCGCGCATGACGAGGATCAGGTCGGCGTTGCGGATGGTCGAGAGGCGGTGCGCGATGATGAACGCGGTCTTGCCTTTCATCAGGCGGTCCATGGCCTGCTGGATCAGGACCTCGGTGCGGGTGTCGACGGAGCTCGTCGCTTCGTCGAGGATGAGCATCGGCGTCTTCACGAGCATGGCGCGGGCGATGGTGAGGAGCTGCTTCTCGCCCTGCGAAATGTTGCTCGCCTCTTCGTCGAGGACCATGTCATAGCCTTTCGGCAATGCCCGGATGAAGTGGTCGGCATGCGCTGCCTTCGCCGCCTCGACGATCTCCGCTTCGCTCGCCTCGGGCTTGCCGTACGCGAGGTTGTCGCGGATCGTTCCGTTGAAGAGCCACGTGTCCTGCAGGACCATGCCGAACATGGCGCGGACGTCCTGGCGCGACATGTTCCGCGTGTCGATGCCGTCGATGCGGATGCTGCCTCCGTTCACGTCGTAGAAGCGCATCAGGAGGTTGACCATCGTCGTCTTGCCGGCGCCTGTCGGTCCGACGATCGCCACGCGCTGGCCGGGCGCGGCGGATGCGGTGAAGTCGTCAATGACGACCTTTTCGGGGTCGTAGCCGAAATGGACGTGATCGAATTCAATCGGGCCTACCGTAGGCGAGGCCACGATCTTTTCAGTCTGAATTTCTTCCTCCTCGGCGAGGAATTCGAAGACGCGCTCGGCGGCGGCGGCGGTCGACTGCAGGATGCTCGCGCTGTTCGCGATCTGGATGATCGGCTGGTTGAACTGGTTGACGTACTGGATGAACGCCTGGATGTCGCCGATGTTCACGCGGCCGCGAATCGCGAGCCAGCCGCCGGCGACCGTCACGCCGACGAAACCGAGGTTGCCGACGAAGCTGATGAGGGGGAAGAGGAGGCCGGAGAGGAACTGCGCCTTCCATCCGCTGGTGTAAAGCTGCTCGTTGATGACGCGGAAGGCGGCGACGGATCTCGCCTCGCCGTTGAAGACCTTCATCACCGCGTGGCCGCCGTACATCTCTTCGACGTGTCCGTTGAGACGGCCGAGCTGCTCCTGTTGTTGTTTGAAGAAACGCTGCGAACGGCCGACGATCGCGCCGAGGAGGATGAAGCTGAGCGGGAGCGTGACGAGGGCGACCAGCGTCAGCTCCCAACTGATGATCAGCATCATCGTCAGGACGCCGACGATCATGGTCACCGATGTGATGATCTGCATCAGACTCTGATTGAGCGTCTGGCTGACCGTGTCGACGTCGTTCACGACGCGGCTGAGGACTTCGCCGTGCGTGCGCCGGTCGAAATAGCGAAGCGGCAGCCGGCCGATTTTCAGCGAGATGTCGCGGCGGAACGTGTACGTCACGCGCTGCGAGATGCCGGTCATCATCCAACCCTGGATGTAGCTGCAGATCGCGCTGAAGACGTAGAGGACGACGAGCTCGATCGCGATGCGCATCAGCAGCGCGTAGTGGAACGGGACGTGAGAATGCGTCCGCGCGCGGGCGAGCATGTCGTTCACGATCTGGTTGGTCATGTTGCCGAGGATCCTCGGGCCGAGGATCGAGGCGAGCGTGCTGCCGATCGCGAAGACGACGACGACCGCGATCGAAACGCGGAACGGGCGGAGATAGGTCAGGAGCTGCCGCATCGTCTTGCGGAAGTTCCGCGGCTTCTGACCGGGCATCATCATGCCCATCGGGCTCGGTCCGCGGCCGAACGGGCCGGGACCGGCCGCCTGCCCCTGGGGGCGTTGCGGCGGAGCGGGTTTGGAGGCGCTCATGCCGTCACCTCCGCGAGCCTGCCGCCGCCGGCGAGCTCGCGTTCGCTGAGTTGCGACAGCGCGATCTCGCGGTAGACCTCGCACGTCTCCATCAGCTCGCGGTGCGTCCCCTCGCCGACGATTCGCCCTTCGTCGAGGACGACGATCTTGTCGGCGTTGATGATGGTGCCGATGCGCTGGGCGACGATGATCACGGTCTTGTCGCGCGTCGCGCCGCGGAGTGCTTGCCGCAGCATGGCGTCGGTCCGGAAGTCGAGCGCGGAGAAGCTGTCGTCGAAGATGTAGATCTCCGGATCGCGGACGATGGCGCGTGCGATCGAGAGGCGTTGCCGCTGGCCGCCGGAGACGTTCGTCCCGCGCTGAGAGATCGGCGCGACATATCCCTCCGGCGTGGTCTCGACGAACTCGCGCGCCTGCGCGATCTCCACCGCGCTGTCGAGCGCTTCCTGCGGCGCTTCCGGCGCGCCGTAGCGGATGTTCGACTCGACGGTCCCCGAGAAGAGGATGCCGCGCTGCGGGACGTAGCCGATGCGCGCGTAGACGTCCTCGAGCCTCATGGAACGGACATCGGCGCCGTCGATGCAGACGGTGCCGCGCGTCGGGTCGTACAGGCGCGGGATGAGGTTGATGAGGGTCGATTTTCCGCTGCCGGTGCTGCCGACGATCGCGGTGGTCTGCCCCGGCAGCGCCGTGAAGGAGACGTCGCGCAGCACCGGCTCCTCGGCGCCCGCATATGCGAACGTCACGCGATCGAAGTCGACGCGGCCGCCGCGCTTCGGCGGAACGGCCGGCGACGCCGGATCGACGACGGTGATTTCGGTATTGAGCACTTCGGCAATACGCCCCCCCGAAACCGAGGCGCGCGGCACGAGCATGAAGATGAACGTGAGCAGCAGGAAGCCCATGATCGCCTGCATCGCGTACTGCATGAACGCGAGCATGTCGCCGACCTGCAGCCGCGAGAGGTCGATGAGGTGAGCGCCGCTCCAGACGATCGCGAGGACGGCGAGGTTCAACGTCAGCAGCATCACCGGCTGCATCAGCATCATGAGGCGGTTGAGAGTGAGGTTGAGGCGCATGAGGTCGGAGTTGACGCCGTCGAATTTCGCCTCTTCGAAGCGCTCGCGATTGAACGCGCGAATGACGCGCAGGCCGGTGAGGATCTCGCGCGTGACGAGGTTGAGTTTGTCGACGAGCGTCTGCAGTCGCCGGTAACGCGGGATCGCGAGTCCGAAGAGGGCGGCGATGAAGGAGACGAGGATCGCGATCGCGAGTCCCATGATCCACGTCATCGACGGCGCCGCGCGGTAGGCCTTGATGATCGCCCAGACGCCCATGAAAGGCGCCATGAGCGCCATGCGGAGCAGCATCACGAGCACCATCTGGAGCTGCTGGACGTCGTTGGTCGACCGCGTGATCAGCGATGCGGTCGAGAATTTGTGGAACTCCGCGAGCGAGAAGCTCTCGACTTTCGCGAAGACGGCCTCGCGGACGTCGCGCGCGAATCCGGTCGCGATGCGCGCCGCCAAAAGCCCGGACACCGCGCTCGCCGCCGCGGCGCCGAGGGCGAGCAGGAGCATCAGCCCGCCGGCGCGCCAGATGAGCGCGTTGTCGTGCTTCAGCACGCCCTGGTTGATGACGCGCGCCATGGCGTCGGGCAGCTCGAGCGTCGCCGCGACCATGAGAAAGATCGCGACGAGTTGGAGGAGCAGTGCCGGGATGTACCGGCGGAAATGGGCGAAGAGGCGGCTCATTCGTCGGGAGCCGGAGGATATCGGATTCTGTGTGGCGCCGGCGCCCTCGCCGGCGCGATGAACAATGGATGCGCCGCTTTGCGGCGCGTCTATGCTTCATGCGGCCGGCGAGGGCGCCGGCCCCACACAGAAGCGCTAGTCCTCCAGCGTCGGCATGGTGCGGAGGACCTCGGCGGCGCTGGGGCGGGTGGGGTTGGGGGTGTCGCGGCGGATGCGGCCGTCGCGGAAGACGATGGTGCGCTTCGCGAAGTCGGCGATGTCGGTTTCGTGGGTGACGAGGACGATGGTCAGGCCCTCGTTGAGGTGCTGGAAGAGGTCCATGATCTCGACGGAAGTGCGGCTGTCGAGGTTTCCGGTCGGCTCGTCGGCGAGGAGGATGGACGGCTGGTTGACGAGGGCGCGGGCGATCGCGACACGCTGCTGCTGGCCGCCGGAGAGTTGCGACGGGAAGTGGTGCATCCGGTCGGCGAGGCCGACGAGCGCGAGGGCGTCGGTGGCGCGGCGGATGCGCTCGCGCTTTTCGATCTTCGTGTAGAGCGTCGGGAGCTGCACGTTCTCGAGCGCGGTGGTCCGCGGGAGAAGGTTGAATCCCTGAAAGACGAACCCGAGCTTGCTGTTGCGGATCTTCGCGAGCGCGTGTTTGTCGAACGACGCGACGTCGGTGCCGTCGAGGAGGTAGCGGCCGGCGCTCGGTTTGTCGAGGCAGCCGAGGATGTTCATGAAGGTCGATTTGCCGCTGCCGCTCGAGCCCATGATCGCCACGAAGTCGCCGCGGTCGACGGAGACGTTCACGCCGCGCAAGGCGTGCACGCGCGTCTCGCCGAGGTCGTAGTACTTGTGGATCTCTTCGGCGAGTAGCACGCTCACCGACGAACGCCCTGGCCCGGTGCGTTCGACTGCGGCGTGATCGCGGTCGTCGCTACCTCATCGCCAGCCTTCAGCGATCCGGCGAGCACCTTCACCACCTCGGTGTAGGTGTGATCGGTGATGCCGAGGGAGATCTCGACCGGCTCGATCTTGTTGTCAGCGGTGAGCTTCCAGACGACCGCTTTCTCCGCGCGCGCCTCGCGCTTTGGCGGCTCGGCGTGCGCGACGTCGATCCCGTTCTTCGCGTAGATCGCGCGTACCGCGTCGGGCTCCATCGGCGGCTTGAAACGGAGCGCGGCATTCGGGACCTTCTCGACGTTCTCCGCGGTGGCGACCGGGATGGTGACGTACGCGGTCATGCCGGGGAAGAGCTTGAGGTCACGGTTCTCGAACTCGATCACGGCGTCGTACGTGACGACGTTCTGCACCGTGGTCGGGTTCATCCGGATCTGCGAGACCGTGCCGTGGAAGGTCTCGCGCGGGAACGCGTCGACTTTGAACGTCACCTGCTGGCCGGCGCGGATGCGGCCGACGTCGGACTCGTCGACTTTCGCGTAGACGAGCATTTTCACGAGGTCCTGCGCGATGGTGAAGATGGTCGGCGCCTGCAGCGACGCCGCGACGGTCTGGCCGACGTCGACGTTGCGCGCCACGACGGTGCCGTCGATCGGCGAACGGATGATGGTGTAGTTGCGGTTCGTCTGCGCGACGGTGACGGCGGCCTGCTTCTGGCTCACCTGCGCGTTCGCCTGCTCCACCGCCGCGGCCGCCGCTTCGACGGACGCCTGCCCCGCCTGGAAGTTCGCCTTCGCCTGGTCGAGCGCCTGCTGGGTGCCGATGTTCTTCTGTTCCATCGAAAGCGCACGCTCGTATTCGGCGTGCGCCTGCACGAGTTGCGCTTTTGCCTTGCTGAGGTTCGCCTTCGCGGCGATGACGTTTGCCTGCGCGTTCCTGAGGTCGGAGGTCGACTGCAGGAGCGCGCCGTCGAAGAGTCGCGGATCGATCTCGGCGATCACTTCGCCCTTGTGCACGCGCGAGTTGAAGTCGGCGTAGAGCTTCGAGATGGTGCCGGAGACCTGCGAGCCGACCTGCACGTTGACGACGGCGTTCACGATACCCGTCGACTCGACGACGTCGTTGATCGCGCCGCGCTCGACCTTCGAGCCGAGGTAGGTGACGTGCTTCTCGCGGCTGAGCAGCGGGATCGTGATGAGGAGCACCACGACGACCACGGCGCCGGCAATGATCCAGTTGCGTTTACTCATAGCGCAGCGCCTCGATCGGATCCATCAGAGACGCTTTGCGCGCGGGGTAGTAGCCAAAGAAGACTCCGACGGCGATCGAGAAGAACGCCGCGAGGACGATCGCCTTCATCGACAACTCCATCGGCCAGTCGAGGGCGCGGCCGACGAAGACCGAACCGACGACGCCGAAGATCACTCCCGCAGCGCCGCCGACGAGGCTGAGCATCACCGATTCCGCCAGAAACTGAAGCTGGATCGCCTCCTCGGTCGCGCCGACGGAAACGCGGACGCCGATCTCGCGCGTTCGCTCCGTCACGGAGACGAGCATGACGTTCATGATTCCGATCCCGCCGACGATCAGGGAGATCGACGCGATGGCGATGAGGAGCAGTGTGAGCGTGCGGCTCGCCTCGAGTTGCGCCTGGATGATGTCCTCCGGATTGCGGATGTTGAAGTCGTCGTCCTGTTCGGGACGGAGGTGGTGGCGGTCGCGCAGGAGCGCGCGCGCCTGCTGGCCGGCGAGTTTGACGACGTCCTGCGACACGGCGGAGCAGAGGATGTCGTCCAGCCAGGTGATGCCCATCAGTTTTTTCTGCGCGGTGGTGTACGGAATGATGATGGTGTCGTCCTGGTCCTGGCCGGACATCGAGAGGCCCTTCGGCTTCATCGTCGCGACGACCTTCATCGGCAGGGTCTTCACGCGGATGACTTTGCCGATCGGATCTTCGACGCCGAAGAGCTGGTCGCGGACGGTGCGGCCAATGACGCAGACGGCGGCCGCGTGATCGACGTCGTCCTGCGTGAACGGCGCGCCTTGATCGATCGCCCAGCGCTTGATGTCGAAGTATTCGGGCGAGACGCCGCGGAAGCTCGTGAACCAGTTCTGATTGCCGTAAACGATCTGGGTCGAGGAGTCCACGTTCGGCGAGACGGCTTTGATCAGCGGGATCTGGTTCTTGATCGCGATGGCGTCGCCGAGGGTGAGCGTCTTCGTGCCGCGCGGTCCGGTGCGGACACCGTTCACGGCGCGCCCCCCCGCCTCGATCCAGACGAAGTTGTCGCCGAGGTTGTTGAGCTGCTGCTCGACGCGCGCCTGACCCGCCTTGCCGATCGCCACGACGCAGATCACCGCCGCGATGCCGATCGTGATCCCGAGGATCGTCAGGACGCTGCGCATTTTGTTGCGCAGGAGGGCGAAGACGGAGGATGCGAGGAGGGCGAGGTA
>DASYSN010000276.1:0-2830 GCA_036003305.1 Thermoanaerobaculia bacterium | reverse complement strand
TTGACATGAGCCGCCGTCTCACGATCGGAGTGGTCCTCGTCATGGCCAGCGTTTTCAGCTTCAGCAACGCCGCGTATCTGTACGCCAAAGCCGCCCTCGGCCAGTTCCTCCTCGAGCGCGCCTGGACGCGCGCCGTACACGGCGAGCGCGACGCGAAGCCGTGGACGTGGGCTGATACGACGCCGCTCGCGCGCCTGGAGTTCGCGCGCGAGCGGCGCTCGTACATCGTCCTCTCCGGCGCGAGCGGCCGGACGATGGCGTGGGGTCCGGGTCACGTCGACGGCACCGCGATGCCCGGCATGCTCGGCAACTGCGTCATCTCGGCGCATCGCGACACGCACTTCTCCGTGCTCCGCAGCGCGCGCGTCGGCGACGTGATCCGCGTCTCCAAGCGCGACGGACGCCGCGTCGCCTATCGCGTCAGCGAAGTGCTCGTGACGAACGACCACGACACGAAACTGCTCGCGCCGGCCAACCAGCGCACCCTGACGCTCATCACCTGCTGGCCGTTCGACGCAATCCGCCCCGGCGGGCATGAGAGGTTCGTGGTGATCGCGCGCGGGATTTGAATGCTGCGCAAGTTGCCCCTCATCCGCCTTCGGCGCTCGATTGAATACCCTTCTCCCCCGGTGACGGGGGAGAAGGTGCCGAAGGCGGATGAGGGGGTTGGGGCTACTCGCCGTTGCGTGGCCGATGCACGCGCATCTTGAGCTGCTGGAACTTCGTGCGCTGTTCCGGCGTGAGGATCTTGTCGATCTCGGCGTTGGCCTGATCGATCTCGGCGCGGATCTGGGGGCGGACGCCGGTCTGAATGACGGCGATCCGCTGCTGGCGCGCCTGGATGATCTGCGTCACCTGGGCGCGCTGCTGGTCGGTGAAGTGCAGCTCTCCGTCGAGGCGCTTCACGATGCGGTCCGTCGTGAAGCGTTGCGCGTGCGTGCCGAAGCGAGGCCCGTGGCGATACAGCCAGACCCGATCGGCGACCACGCCGAGGAGGAATCCGACGATCAGCGTCGCGACGACGGTCACGACCGCGATCGTGCGGGCGCTGCTACGGGTTGACACGATAGACGTCTCCCCCGGCCGAGATCTCGATGGTGTTCGTTGCCGACAGCGACTCGACCGTTGGCTGCTGCGTGTCCGGGGTGCTGCTGCGGTCGATCCAGACGATGCCGAGGGTGGCGGCGAGCGCGAGGGCGGAGAGCGAAGCGGCGAGCGGCCGGAACCAGCGCGCGAGCACCTGAGACGCCGTGGCCGGCGACTGGATGCGCTCGCGGATCCGCGCGGCGACGCGCGTGGTCATGAACTCGTCCGGCTCGAAGCGAAGCGGGCGCGCGTCTTCGCGCAGCCTGTCGAAAAACCGGTCTTCACTCATCGCTTCCTCCGTAAATGTCGGCGAGCTGCTCCCGCAGCTTCCGGCGCGCGAGGGAGAGGTGCGACCGCACCGTCCCCTCGCTCAGTTTCAACATCTCTGCAATTTCCGTGTGGCTGAATTCCTCGACGAGATGCATACGCGCCACCATCCGCTGCATCTCCGGGAGCGTTTTGAGCGCGGTGTCGATCCTCGCGGCGATCTCGTTCGTTCTCGCCCCGAGGTCGGCACGGTCGCGCCGCTCCCCCTCTTCCATCTCGCTCAGCGCCTCCTGGCGGACCCGGCTGCGGTGCTTGACGACGTCGAGCGAGAGGTTCGTCACGATTCGATAGATCCACGGCCCGAACGGGTCGCCGGTCCGGAAGCGGGCGATGTTCTCGTACGCCCTCACGAACGCCTCCTGCGCGAGATCCTCGGCGTCGTCCGCGTTGCGGACGATGCCCCACGCGACGGAGATGACTCGTTTGAGATATTTCCCGACCAGGTATTCATACGCTTCCGGACGGCCCGCTTTCGTTTCGGCGATTGCCGCAACTTCTAACGAGTCCTCTTCATGTGCGGCTGCCGCCTTCAATCGAACGTCCGTGGAGCTCCTTATTGTGCACGATCCGGCCCTTACTTCTCGCGCGCGGCGCGATCGGCCAGGAACTGCGAGGCCTTCGCACGCTGATCGGGCGTGAGCACGTTGAGTGCCTTCGAGACGCCGGCGAGGACGTTCATCTTCATCGTGCGCTCGGCGGTGGTCTGCTGATCGATCAGCGCCTGCGCCGCGGCCGTGTCGTTCGGGTTCGCGAGCAGCGCCTGCGCGATCTGCAACCGTCCGTCGCGGAGCTGCTGGCGATACGGCGCGTTCTGCTCGTGCACCTGCTGCGCGATGGCCTTCAATTGATCGACCTGCGCGTCGCTGAGGTCGAGCGCCGCCTGAACGCGATGCAGGCGACCGAGGAACATCATCCCGCGCAAGTCGCCCATCGAGCCGGCATCCGCCTGATGACGATGGAATCCCTGCGCGTAGACGAAGGGAACCGCCGCGAGCGCGAGCGTCGTGAGGATCGCTAGAATGACAATCGTGCGTTTTCGCATGAATCGGTTACGACCCGTAACAGGCTTCGTTGAAGCACTGCTGCTGGCCCTACCACTGGCTGCAACGGCGCAGACGATGCTCGACTGCCCGGGCGCCGCATCCGTGACGCACTGCGACACTTTCCATTTCCATGTGCAGATGTATCGCCCCGATAGCCGGACGTTCGTCGACCTGTGGGGCACCAATCAATTTGCCTCGCAGGCAGCGTGCGAGCGCGCCCGCGACGTCCAACTGAAGCGCAACCTGACGGTCGTCAACTACTTCCGGACGACGCGTGGCGAGCAGAACTACGAGGCGGACCATTTCGGCCCGTGCCACTGCGACATGTCGCTCGACAAGACGAATCCCCGTTACCTCGGCGACGTCCAGCGCGC